>DAOLNX010000124.1:0-7277 GCA_035416785.1 Smithellaceae bacterium
CCGGATATTCAAATGTAGCCTTTTCTCAACCAAGCGCCGGCGCGTTTTGCGATGGGCTTGCAATGGAAATATTCTGGAGTAAGCGACTGGATTTATGCCGGCAGGAAACAGGCCGCTGACTCAAAACGCCTCTCGCTGCCTCAAGCCGTTACGGCAATCACGGTTTGTTTTATGAAGAGTTTAGTTACTTCCATGGGAACGGACCGGCAGGGCCCGGTAGCGAAAATCATCCAGGTTCTTTAAAATGTATTGCACCTTTCCATCATGAAACCGGCAAGTTGCCGCAGCCAACCAGCGAGTGTCCGAGGACCACACCCACCCTGTAATGTTGATGAAATGATTATGAGCGCCTCCGGCATACAATTCTTCCAGTTCAGCTTTTGTCGGCAGGCGCCAGTCGGAATAGCCCCCTCCCGTGTAATGTTCGCAATAATATTTTGCCCCCGGCCAGTGAATGTTTTCCTGATTGTCCTTGGATGCCCACATCAAGTTGGTTTTTGTGTCTAAAACCGTCCCGTTTTCATAAGCAATATATCGCCCTTCCCTTTTCATCCCATGACCGACGGATGGCGAAACCGGAGCCACCTTGGCCAGCTGTTGCCTTTGCGCCTCAATGCTTTTACGCTCGGCAGCCAGACGTTCACGTTCCGCATCAAGCGCTTTCTGTTGCTCAAGCTCTTTTTTTGCTCTGGCCAGCTCTTGCCTTTCCCTTGCCAGGGCTTCCTTTTCCCTTGCCAGTCTGTCTGTATCTTCCCTGGAGGTGAAGTCTGGATTATCGGACGTGGACAAAGACGCAGCCCTTGACGTTACAAACACAAATCCGCCGCCTTGATCGCCCGTATCCCGGACAGGTCTGCACATCGGCTGCTGCTCCGAATTATTGGCAATGATAGGCGCAATGGAGTTATAGATCTCTTGGGCGCTGATGAACGGCTTGTCATTTTTCTTCAGCGTCTTGATCAACTGGTAAGCAAAAATACTGTGATTTTCCGAGCCGCTGTCCGAAACGGGTGTTTTGTTTCCTGAAGTCATGCCCCAACGACTCTTTTCGTTGTAGAGATTCATGTAATACCGGTCATCAATCACCATGGGCAAAGACCGGCTTTCACCGAAAAGCGTTCCGGAATAGCAGGAATCCGATATCAGCAGCACATGCCTGGCCTTTACGCTGCGCATGACACGCTGCACATAATGATTGTCAAGATAGGTTACCGGATTACCTCCTGTCGCATCCGCCGGAACCCACCATCCGTCATTTAAAACCTTGTCCACATCTCCATGACCGGCATAGTAAATCAGGATACTCTCCTCGGGAGTTGCATTGACCGCAATCTCCCGCAACTTATCCATAATCATCTGTTTGGTCGCCTGACGATCCAGAAGACGCGTTACGATGAAGCCATAGCGTTTCTCAAGAATGTTTGCCAATTCAACAGCATCATGAACGGCTGTTTTCAAATCGGAAATATTGGGGTCTGTATAATCGTTGATCCCGATGACCAGCGCCCTGTAAGGTCCCAGTTTGCCGCTTCTGTGGCGGAGATCTTCTTTTTTATTGATGGCAACGCCACGAAAGGCAAAAGCAAACGATGACAGCAAAAGAAGAATCATTCCAACCAGGCAGATGAATCGAATATGGCGGCTCATGGCGTCCTCCATCATTTTCGGGGTATTGGAGATATTTCTAATCTTTATTCTAATCATCGTCAATTCAAAAAGCCAGGAAAAGATGGAATGCTGGGATCAGCAGATAGTAGAGATAGAAAACAAGTTGACAGCGTCTCTCGATGTGCAAAAACATTCGACAGGCGCTTTCAATTTTTGCTGAAGACGCCGGTTTTTTTCCAGGTTAATTGATGGAATGTTGTGTTGGGATCATTGAAGAAGATGTCTGTCTCTATTTGCATGCGTTGTGCCATTTAATCGCCCATGTTCTGATGATTATTTTTGTGAATGCTATTCTTCTTCTACAATAACCTCTGAGGATAGCGTTAAAGAAGCGGCGGGACGACGACGGCGCTTTCTTTTTCTGCGCTTCTTGGTGGATGTCTTTTCCACGTCCTGAAGATCAGGTTCAGGAGCAGTTGTCCTTGCAAGATAAGCATCCCACCAGGAAAGCGCGGCCAGACATTTCCGGTCATCTCCCGCGCCCAAGCGCAAAAAAGCCAGAGCATCCGTAAATTCCGGCCGTGCCGCCAGGTTTGCCGGACGGCGAGGCGGCAACCGACGGATAAAGTGGCGCAAAGTCATGATGCCGCGCATCTGATTGCCGACTCTTCCGGGAATATTGACCGTTTGGGAGCATTCTTTCAGAAACACGGCGCAAATCTCATCCAGTGCCTGCGCATAGGGAATGCCTTCCCGATGGCGCAAATAAATCTTTTCCTCCAGACAGGGGCCAAAGAAGATGGCAAAAAACAGCGCCGGCGAAGGAGGGATTCCCGCCCGGCATTGCTGATCGATATTGTTAAGAGAAAGACATAAGGCTTTCCGATGGTCACTTTTTGCAGAGAGCCACTGGGAAAGAGCCGGAAAAACGGGCAAAAGAAGGCCGCTTGTTTCCATCAGCTCAAAAACCCGACACCCTGCGCCCATCAGAAAGAGCTTCAGCATTTCTTCGTAAAGTCTCCCCGGCGTGGCCCGGGAAATGGTCCACGAAAGATGGCAAAGACTTCTCCAGGCACCGTTTTCAATAACAAAATTGTGCGATGCGGCAAAACGGACAGCCCGCAGCATGCGCACCGGATCTTCCGTAAAACGGATATAAGGATCACCTATGGTGCGGATCATCCCCGCGGAAAGGTCGCTTAATCCATCGGCATAGTCAATAACGGAGAAATCCGCAATGTTGTAAGCCAGCGCATTAATTGTAAAATCGCGTCTTAGCGCATCCTCCTGCGGAGTTCCGAAAACGTTGTCGCATAAAACCATGCCGGCCTGATCTTTGAGATGACGGGGAGGCCGGTCATCCTGATCCGGCGTTTCTCCTTCATCGTCGGGAGCAGCGGCCCGAAAGGTGGAAACTTCCAGAATTTGATCCTGATAATACAGATGAGCCAATCGAAAACGTCGGCCCACCAGACGACAGTTACGAAAAAGACGTTTGATTTGGCCGGGTGTGGCGTCTGTTACAATATCAAAGTCTTTTGGCGTGCGCTCCAGTAAAAGATCACGCACACATCCACCAATTAAATAGGCAATAAATCCGTTGTCCCGCAGCCGGTAAAGAGTGCGCAAGACATAGGGATTGATCTGTTTTCGGGAAATTCGATGTTCTGTCCTGGGAATGATTTTCGGTTGCATGGCGTTCTCCATAGCATACCCCTAAAAAAAATGTCCACGAAAAGGTTGCCGGATGTGCAGGGTATCAGGAATGAATCTTGGAACAGTTTCTGATCAACAAGCGGGAGCAAATACGATGCACAGTCAAGAGTTGTGCTTGAAAGTCATATGTTTATGTGATAATTGACCTTTCGAATATGTATAAGACTGCATTTTAATTGCATAACCTTCAATCCTTACACAAAACAGGGAGAACGGAAAAATGGATTACAAACAAACGTTAAACCTTCCCCAGACGGATTTTCCAATGAAAGCCAATCTGGCGCAAAGAGAGCCGGAAATGCTGAAAAAATGGGAAGAAATGAACATTTATCAAAAAATTCGGGAAACGGCCAAAGGCAAGACCCCCTATATCTTACATGACGGCCCCCCTTACGCCAACGGCAATATTCACCTGGGCACAGCGCTCAACAAAATCATTAAAGATATTGTAATTAAAGCCAAAAATATGACTGGTTATGACGGCGTTTATGTGCCGGGATGGGATTGCCACGGCCTGCCCATTGAGCATCAGGTGGATAAGGAACTGGGCGCAAAAAAAACCGCCATGTCCCAGGTGGAAAAGCGCCGCGCCTGCCGCTCTTATGCGGAAAAATTTGTGAATATTCAGCGCGAGCAGTTCAAACGTTTCGGCGTTTTTGGAGAATGGGAAAATCCCTACCTGACCATGGCTTATCCTTACGAGGCAGCCACTGTGGCGGAATTCGGCAGGCTTTATCTGAAAGGAAGCGTCTATAAGGGCAAAAAACCGGTTTACTGGTGCGCCTCCTGCAAAACCGCACTGGCGGAAGCGGAAGTGGAATATGCCGATCATTCCACACCGTCCATTTATGTTAAATTCAACTTTGTCTCCGATATCAGTCAGGTTTTGCCGAAATTGGCCGGACAGAAAGTATCCATGGTGATCTGGACGACCACTCCCTGGACGATTCCCGCCAACCTGGCTATTGCCGTCAAAAATGATTTTATTTACGCCGCTGTGAAGATCAACGATGATGTGCTGATTATTGCCAGAGACATGCTGGATTACTGTCTGGACGCATTCGGTTATCGTGGAAAAGCCTATGATATTATCGATGAATTTAAAGGAGAAGTTCTGGAGGGACAAAAATGCGTTCATCCTTTGATCGCAAGAAACAGCCTGCTCATTTTAGCGCCTTTTGTCACTTTGGAAGCGGGAACCGGCGCCGTTCATATTGCGCCTGGACACGGCCAGGAAGACTATGAAATCGGCCTGGAATACAATCTGGATAATTACGCGCCGGTGGATGACGCGGGTATGTTCACGGAGGATGTCGAACATTTTGCCGGACAGTTTGTATTTGACGCCAATGAGCATGTGATTAAAAAACTGGAAGAAGTCGGCGCGCTGATGGGTCATGTGCCCATGCAGCATTCTTATCCGCACTGTTGGCGCTGTAAAAAACCCATCATTTTCCGTTCTACTGAACAATGGTTTATCTCCATGGAAAAAAACGACCTGCGCAAAAAAGCGCTGGCCGCCATTGATGAGGTGCAGTGGATACCTGCCTGGGGGCATGACCGGATTTACGGCATGGTGGAAAACCGTCCCGACTGGTGCATTTCCCGGCAAAGACTCTGGGGCGTTCCCATCACGGTCTTTTATTGCGCCAAGTGTAAAAATGAGCTTTTAACGCAAGAAATTCTGGATCACCTGGTTTCCCTGGTGGAAAAAAACGGCGCGGATGTCTGGTTTGAAAAGGAACCGAAAGACCTGCTGCCCCATCACACCACCTGCCCTCATTGCCACGGCATAGAATTCACGAAAGAAGTAAACATTCTGGATGTCTGGTTTGATTCCGGCGTCAGTCACGCAGCGGTTCTGGAAAAAAGACCCAATCTGCACTCTCCCTGCGACATGTATCTGGAAGGCAACGACCAGCATCGCGGCTGGTTTCATTCCTCGCTGCTGGAATCCGTGGGCACACGCGGGCGTGCGCCTTACAAAAGTGTTTTAACGCACGGTTTTGTTGTGGATGGCGAGGGCAAAAAGATGTCCAAGTCCGTCGGCAACGTCATCGGCGCGGAAGAAGCGGTTGCCAAATACGGAGCAGAAATTCTCCGCCTGTGGGTGGCAGCGGAGGACTATACCGATGATATTCGCATTTCCGAGGAAATTCTCAAACGCCTGACGGAAGCCTACCGGCGCATCCGCAACACCAGCCGCTTCATTTTGGGAAATCTCTACGACTTTCGTGTTGATGAAGACAGCGTACCCTACGAACAGATGACGGAAATGGATCAATGGGCATTACATCGTTTACAGGAAGTGATCAAACGGGTAACGGAAGCCTACGAACGCCATCAATTTCATGTGGTTTTTTACACTTTATATAATTTCTGCACGGTGGATCTCAGCGCGCTTTATCTGGATGTTTTAAAAGACCGGCTTTATACCAGCAAAGCCTCTTCTCTGGCGCGCCGTTCCGGTCAGAGCGCCATGTTTGCCATTTTGAACACCATGACCAGGCTTTTAGCACCGATCTTTACTTTCACCTCTGAAGAGGTCTGGACAAGCCTTCCCGCTTGGCAAGGCAAGGAAGAAAGTGTTCATCTGACGCAGTTTCCGCAGGTTCATTCGCAATATTTTAACGCCGACCTGGGCGAACGCTGGAAGGCCATGATTGACGCAAAAAGTGAAATCGCCAAAGCCATCGAACAAGCCCGAAAAGAAAAAGTGATCGGTCATTCGCTGGACGCGCGGGTAAGCATTGCCGCGCCCGAAAAAATGCGCGCTCTTTTTGAAACCCATCTGGAGGATTTGCGCGCCTTGCTAATTGTGTCGCAACTCCAAATCAGTGAAGAAAAAGACCTTGTCCATCCTTATCAAAGCGCGGAACTTCCGGGATTGAGCGTCGGCGTGGAAAAAGCGCGCGGCGCGAAGTGCGAACGCTGCTGGATTTACGACGAATCCATCGGCGCCGATTCTGCCCATCCGACAGTGTGCGGCCGCTGTGTGAAGAATTTGTAGAAAAAGGTGATGGGCTATGGGCGCTAGGTTATAAGCTGTGAGCTTAACATTTGGAAAGGGTTGTTTTGAAAAAAAATTTAATCATCTTTATTTTGGGCGCGGCAGTGATTGTGGCGCTGGATCAGATCACCAAGTCCGCCATCACCGCAAGATTTATACTGCATGAATCTCATCCGGTGATTCCCGGTTTGTTTAATCTGGTTTATGTTCTCAATCCAGGCGCGGCATTCGGATTTCTGGCTAATGCCTCGGAATCATTCCGCTATATATTTTTTTCCGGAATCACGCTGCTGGCCGCCGGCCTGATCATTTACTATCTTGTCAAAACCCCTCCCCGCAACCTGATTTTGGTTTGCTGTTTGACGCTGATTTTCGGCGGCGCCATTGGCAATCTGATTGACCGGCTGCGCTTTGGAGCAGTGGTTGATTTTCTGGATGTCTATATCGGCACGGCCCACTGGCCCGCCTTCAATGTCGCGGATTCCGCCATTACTGTCGGCGCGCTTTTAATGATCTGGGAAATGCTGTTGAAACGACAATCCAAGTAATGCCGGCTTCCATGAGTTCACAATGCTCACCATGAAATACTTTTGATGGGGGAAAGGAGATACCCTTATGCGCATCATATATGTGGCCGACATTCACGGCTCCTTTGACCGTGTACAAACCCTGCTTTTTGAAACCGTTGCGGATGTCTATATCATTTCCGGCGATCTCATCGATATTCCCTTTTATAACATGGATACGGCCATCAATTACCATCAGTTGCAATCCTATTTTCATGGTCTGCGCGTTAAAATGCAAAAAGAAAACATGACCATAGAGGATTTTGTGGACGAGTTGATCAACACGCCCGGCATCACCGAGGAAATGGAGGAAAAAGGAACAAGATACCAGCAATACACCATTCGCGCCCGTCGGGTTTTGCAGCAAAAGTACAAGG
>DAOLNX010000125.1:0-7254 GCA_035416785.1 Smithellaceae bacterium
TTAATCCTGTAAAGGAAGATAAATCTTCCTTATGAACTCGCTTGATACATCAATAAATTAATAGGACCCACAAATTTCTTTTCCCACTATTTAATTTCCAAAGAGCCTTTTGAAACGAGCCTTGATGTTTAAATCAATCTGATTTGTTTGTCAAGTTAAATTTTCAATTTTTTTCTTCGCCAGTTTTGAGGACTTCTCCGACAACTTCGAGATCTACCATCGGTGAACGTGTTGAAAACTTCAACTACCCTTCGTGAACATCTCTGACGAACAGAAGTCAGCTTTTACTCTCTCCGCCTAATTCTGTCAAGAAAAAATTATTATTTATTTGATGATTATTTTTAGTATCCATTATAAACCGTAATATCAAATACTTAAAAACAATCCCAAATTCCATCCCCGTGGTCTCGCAGCGGGCAGCAAAGCTTATTGAAATTAACATAAGTACGGATCATGATTTTGCAAGTAATTGACAACATAATCCCGAACAGAATCTTCGAGTGTGAAAAAATCAATTAAACAACCGGATTCTTTAAGTTTATCCATTTCCGCTTGTGTAAAATACTGATATTGATGACGGATAGAATCAGGCATTTCAATGTATTCAATATTCTTCTGCTTATCCATTGCCGCAAAAACCGCTTTAATCAAATCATTCCATGTCCTAGCTTTACCCGTCCCCACATTAAAAATGCCATTGACAACGGGGTTTTGCAAAAGCCACCACAGAATATCAACACAATTTTTTACATAAACGAAATCACGCATCTGCCCACCATCAGGATATTGAGGTTGATAGGATTTAAAGAGGCAAACCTTACCCGTTTCCCGGATTTGATGAAAGGCCTTATAAATTACGCTGGTCATATCCCCCTTATGGTATTCATTGGGCCCGAATACATTAAAAAATTTAATTCCAGCCATTTTTCTATCCATTCGATGACGCAATACCCACAAATCGAAAACTTGCTTGGAATAACCATACATATTAATCGGTTTGAGCATCTTGATTCTGGAAAGGTCATCAGAGAATCCGCTTTCCCCATCGCCGTACGTCGCGGCAGAGCTGGCATAAATGAAACGGATTCCCCGACGGACAGACCATTCCGCCACTGTTCTTGTATAGAGAAAATTATTTTTCCACAAATATTCGGCATTCCTTTCCGTTGTTGAAGAACAGGCACCCATATGCACAACTGCGCTTACCTCGAACGGCAGATCGTCTTTGCAGATTCGCTGAAGAAAATCATCGCTGTGAAGATAATCAACATAATGGAGGTTGACCAAATTCCTCCATTTATCGGAGGTTCCCAGCCGGTCAACTATGATGATATCATCAATACCTTCCTGATTGAGCTTCCAGGCAAAAGCGCTGCCAATAAAACCCGCACCGCCGGTTATAATTATCATATAAATACTCTCCTTTTTTTGCTTTTTTCGTAATACTGAAAAGAGAAGCTGTCAACAAAGAATTGATTCTTGAAATTATTTCACCTCAAATATTTCATCTTGACGTTTTCTTCCACCACCTATAAGTTAGACAAAATTTTTGTGGTAACAAATGATTGAAAACTTGGTCCATAATTTATCCATTGATCTGAACGGTTCGGCAATACTGGCTATCGCAGCAGCCTACCTGGGAGGAGTGGTCATTAGTTTTACGCCCTGCACCTATCCTCTGATCCCCGTAACAGTCGGATTCATCGGTGCGCAGGAAATGTCGTCCAAACTGCGCGGCTTTTTACTGTCCCTGTTCTATGTGCTGGGGATGGCTCTCACCTACGCAGGACTTGGCTTAACAGCGGCTCTGTCCGGAACACTTTTTGGCCAGATACAGACAACCCCTCTTGTCTATATCATCATGGCCAACATATGCCTGGTCATGGGACTGGCCATGCTGGATGTATTCGCGATTTCCATTCCAATGCCACAGAAAATCATGAATTATTCCGGCAGCGGAAAGAAAGGATTTTTCCCCAGTTTTCTGCTGGGCACCGCATCCGGTTTTGTCATCGGTCCTTGCACCGCGCCGGTTTTGGGAGTATTGCTCGCTTATGTCGCACTGAAGACCAACATCTTTCTGGGCATCGGTCTGCTATTCGTCTTTGCTCTGGGTATGGGAACCATTCTGATTCTGGCCGGCACCTTTGCCGGGCTACTATCCACCCTCCCTCGTACAGGAAAGTGGATGACCTTCATGACAAGGTTGTTTGGCATAATTTTAATTGGCGCGGCGGAATATTTTCTATATACTGCGGGTACGCTGTCGTTTTAGGGGATTTTCATGAAAAAGAATGTCATCATCAAATCCACACTGTTCATCATGCTTTTCGTTTACGCATCGGTCTCATGGGGCCAATATCTTCCCCATGCTCCCTTTAAACCACAAGTTGTTCCCGCACCGGATTTCACTTTGAAGGACGTTCAAGGAAAATTTTTCAGAATGAGCGCGCAACGAGGCAAGCCGGTACTGATTTTTTTCGGCACCACCTGGTGCCCCGGATGCCGCGCTGAAGTACCGAAATACAAAAAGGTTCACGAAACATATGCATCGCGGGGGCTGGAAGTCATTTACATTAATATCATGGAACCGGAAAAAAAAGTCACGCGGTTTGTCCAAGCCAATGTCCTCCCCTACCGTACCCTTCTAGACGAAAATGGCCGTGTAGGCGCCGCCTACAATGTCGTCGGCGTACCCATGATCATCTTAGTGGATAAAAACGGTAATATCGTCAAAGTCGGCCACAGTTCTTCGGAAATGCCGCTGAACCAGTTGCTGCACAACAAATAAAAATGGAGTCCTTATGACACAAAATGGCTGGTTGGCCAATTTTACCAAGTCCGACACTGACCGCTGGATTAGCGGTGTCTGCGGCGGTTTGGGAGAACACACCACCATACCTTCATGGGTATGGCGGTTGTTGTTTACCTTGATGGTGATCTGTTTCGGAACAGGTTTTCTGATCTATGTTCTGTTATGGATTTTTGTTCCCCGCAAAAAGCAGTTTGGGTAGACCAGTCGGAAGTGAAAAAACTGCATATTCCGGTAAAAAGGAATAATGGTGTGGTAGAAATCAGGATAGAAAATCTGGCACTGGATCATATACAGCCGGAAAAAATTCAATATCATTATCCTTTATTTTTTATCCACGGAGCGGGTGGAACAAGCCAATCCTGGAAAAACTATCTTCCGTATTTCGCAGCTAATGGATGGGAAGTCTATGCCCTAAATCTCCGGGGACATTTTCCATCGGATCCTGAGGAAACGCTGGCGCAAGTGACCATAGAAAATTATCTGGAGGATATGCAAAAAGTCATCCGGCATCTGCAGATTCAACATTGCGTCCTGATCGGCCACAGCTTAGGAGGATTGCTCGCCCAGAAAATGGCGGAGAACATGACTAAGGTTAAGGCATTAATTACAATGGCCAGTGCCCCTCCCTTCGGTATTGTTCCCGATGTCCATCAGAATCTGCCGTATTTCGGCGTCATGCTTGAAACCATGTGGACCATGATCAATCTGGAACCGATCAAGCCGACTTTTCCTCTGGCGGAAAAAACCGCTCTCAGCAATATCGAGCCGGACAAGCAGAAAACCGTTTTTAATATGTTTGTTCCCGAATCGCTGATGGTTGGCTATCAGGTCTCTCAGGGATATCCCGTCTATGCGCAGAAAATCGCATGTCGAAAGCTGGTCATCGGCTGCGCCAAAGATGTCATTGCGCCTCCTTCCATGCAAAGAAGACTGGCGGATTTATTGGGGGCAGACTATCTGGAATACGAGCAATTCGGCCATCTACCCATGCTGGAAAAAGGCTGGATGCAATCATCCGAGGATATTCGGAACTGGTTGAAAAAAAATGTAAAAGACGAATGATGGATAATTTTTGTCATGAAAGGGAAAAAGATGAAGTTTCGAGATGACATTTATGTTTATGAATGGGCCAACTATTTTGACAACAACTGCAACAGTTACTATATCGGAGGCGGCGTCCAGGCTCTCATCGACCCGGGTCTGACACGCTATCTTCCGGATTTACTCAATCAAATGGCCAATGACGGCATTAAAAAGAAGGACATCAAGTATGTCATTAACACCCATTCGCATCCCGACCACTTCCAGGGATCAGAGCTTTTTGATCAGGACAAGGTAAAAATTGCTATGCATCGCAAAGAAATGGATTTTCTCAAAGGTGTCGGCAGTGAACTCTACGGCCTTTTCGGCATGACAGCACCACAAATGCAGATCAATCTGCAGATGGAAGACGGCAAACTGGAGCTGGGAGATCAAACCTTTAAAGTCATTTCCATACCCGGCCATACACCAGGATCGATCGGACTTTACTGGCCAGCCAGAAAAGCTCTGTTTTGTGGCGATGTTGTATTTCAACAAAATGTCGGTCGCACCGATTTTCCGGGCGGCAGCGGTGCCCTGCTGAAGAAGAGCATCGTCACATTATCCGACTTGGATATCGAACTGCTTTTTCCGGGACACATGGGAATTATCGAAGGACATGACAAAGTCCAGGACAATTTCAACATTATCATTCAGAATATCTTCCCCTATATTTGAATCGGGAAAACCAAAGGAGGTTCAGCGTTCATGGCCAACGAAGGAAATAAAGTAATCTACTCCATGATCGGAGTCAGCAAGGTTTACGATAAAAAACCCGTGCTCAAAGACATCTATCTGTCCTATTTCTATGGGGCAAAAATCGGCGTTATCGGCCTGAACGGATCAGGGAAAAGCTCTCTGCTGAAAATTTTGGCCGGTGTTGATGATGAATTTCTCGGCAAAACCATCCTTTCCCCTGGATATACGGTAGGCTACCTGGAACAAGAGCCACATCTGGACGAGACAACAACCGTTCGCCGGATCGTGGAGCAAGGCGTGCAATCCACCATGGATGTGATCAACGAATACAACGCCGTCAATGAGAAATTCGCCGAAGAAATGACTGACGAGGACATGGCAAAACTTTGCGACCGTCAGGCAGAGCTTCAAGAAAAAATGGATGCCCTTGACGCCTGGGATATGGATTCACGCCTGGAAATGGCCATGGATGCGCTTCGCTGTCCACCGGGCGACACACCGGTAAAGGTACTCTCCGGCGGTGAACGACGCCGAGTTGCTCTGTGCCGCCTGCTTTTACAAAAGCCGGACATTCTGCTTCTGGACGAACCGACCAACCACCTGGATGCAGAATCCGTCGCTTGGCTGGAACATCACTTACAAAAATACGAAGGCACCATTATTGCGGTCACCCACGACCGCTATTTCCTGGACAATGTGGCCGGCTGGATTCTGGAACTGGACCGCGGACAGGGTATCCCCTGGCAGGGCAACTACTCCTCCTGGCTGGAGCAAAAGCAAAACCGTCTGAAAAATGAAGAAAAGTCCGAAACCGCCAGAATAAAAACCCTGGAACGCGAACTCGAATGGATCCGCATGTCCCCCAAGGGACGGCACGCCAAATCCAAGGCGCGCATTAACGCCTATGAAGAATTGCTGGACAAAAACCTGGAACGGGAAACCGGCACACGCGAAATCTTTATCGCACCTGGGCCTCGACTGGGCAATCTCGTGATTGAAACGATGAACGTGAACAAGGCGTTTGGTGAAAAATTTCTGGTGGAAGGCATGTCCTTTTCGCTGCCGCCCGGCGGCATCGTCGGCGTGATCGGGCCCAACGGGGCCGGCAAAACTACCCTTTTCCGCATGATCACCGGGCAGGAAAAACCGGACACCGGAACCATCCGTATTGGAGAAACCGTAAAACTGGCCTATGTGGATCAAAGCCGCGACACGCTGGAACCGGATAAAAACATTTGGGAAATGATATCGGACGGTCAGGACATCATTCCCATCGGAAACCGACAGATTAATTCCCGTGCCTATGTATCGCGATTCAACTTTTCCGGCACAGACCAGCAGAAAAAAGTGGGAACGCTCTCGGGCGGCGAACGCAACCGCGTTCATCTGGCGCGCATGTTGAAACAAGGCGCCAATGTCCTGTTGTTGGACGAACCCACCAATGATCTGGATGTCAATACGTTGCGAGCTCTGGAGGATGCTTTGGAAAGCTTTGCCGGATGTGTTGTCGTCATCAGTCACGATCGATGGTTTCTGGACCGCATCTGCACACACATCCTCGCATTTGAAGGAGATAGCAAGGTTCTGTTTTTTGACGGTAATTACTCCGAATACGAAGAAGATCGCAAAAACCGGTTGGGAGCGGCCGCCAGCCAGCCGCACCGGATCAAGTACCGTCAACTCACCAGAAGGTAGGGCTGTTAGGGCATTTTGATCTTTCTTTGAGCGGGATCTTCATTTTTCCGGTAAAATATTCCAACATTACCAATGATTCCAATGAGTTCGCTGCCCGTTGCCTCGGCAATTTCCGCCGACAGTTCTTTTTTGGCATTCTTGAACTCAACGAATTTGATTTTGATCAATTCGTGGTCTTTTAGCACGAGTCTGACGGAATCCAGTAAGGATTCTGTCAGGCCTTTCGCACCAATCAGGACCAGAGGCCTCAAGTGATGCGCCTGCGCACGCAAATATCTTCGTTGTACTCCCTTCAGGGCTTCCATCATCATCTTTCCGTCATCCAATAAAATATTCCGCCTAATTTTTTAAGGCAACAAACAAGGCAACAACCGCTACAAACGAGAAAATTAAAGGATGCTGCTCTGCAGGAAAACTGTCGATTTGATCCAACCCTTGGCACACGGCCCACTGATACCCCAGATAGAACACAACTCCCAAATTGAGCACAACTCCGATAATTCTCAGCATCTTCTTCTCCCTTTCTGAAACTAGACCGGTTGCCGGGCAAAGGTAATATATTCCAAGTTCTTCACTCCATCATAAAGCATATAAAAGGCCATTAGCAAAGCAAAAAAATATGCATACGTAAATCCATAACCATAGTATTGAATACCCATCAACGTGGTGAAAAAGCTCAAAAGGGTGTTCAAGACCAGAAGAATTGTTACCGCGAGCAAAACGCGTCGCCTCAAATCAAAATAGTAAAGGACAATCACAGTAATGGTAAACAGAGCCATCAGAAAGGAACCAATCAAAGAAACACGAAGAAGGGGAATGTGCAGAGGCGTTAATCCACCTGCGCTGCAAAGCTCCGGAGCAAAAAACATACAAATCAGCGTAATTCCACCCTGAACAACAAAAACATCACGAATACTCCGCAAAATCCTTGTGGCCATTTTTTCCTTTTCCTGAAGAATGGCCGA
>DAOLNX010000126.1:0-7215 GCA_035416785.1 Smithellaceae bacterium
AAAACATCACCTGCCAGGCGATCAACGTCTGCGGCGGAATGAGAATGAACTGAGCAACCGCGGTGCGCAACACGTTACGAGGTAGCTTGTTGTCCATCAACACCAGGTCTTATCAAAGGCAGGCCTGTTCGGTCAGATGATTCCTCATTAAACGATAGGTCCATCTTTGGGATGAGATCGAATAATCTCACCGGATGTTCCATAGAACAAGGGGCTGTAACTCTTTGTTCTATGTGGGGAAAGTTATCCCTCTATATTCATCTGAAAAATATCGGAATAAGGGTGGCGAAAAGGATGCCGACACAGGCGATCCGGCCCTTGCTGATTCGGGTTGCAACAGCCTGTTTCACATCGTTGATTAGTGCGAGCCGGAAGGAGCTTTCATGTGTAAAAACTGAAATAATTGATTGATGAAAGCAGGTGTGTTATTGAAACCACGGTCAGTTTTTCAGTATGAGGCAGGATGCTTTTTTTTCAGGAGTCACCTGCTGTTTTCAGAGGAATTTGCAGTATGAAATCTAAAACGAAAATGAAAACCCAACATTCTGATGAACTTGGCGAAGCATTGCAAAAGGTCAGGGAACTGGAAATAGCAGATTTAGAACACCGTCGTGTGGAAGCAACGCTTCGTCGGGCGGCAAAGGAAAGAGCTGCCATCTTAGATACTGTATTTGACTTTGTCATTTTGGCCAATAGCAATTGTGAAATCATTTGGACCAATAAGGCTGTCAGCCGGCAATTTGGAATGAATCCCAGCCAGTTAAAGGGAATGTATTGTCATAAATTATTTAATAAAATCGACCAGCCATGCAAAGATTGTCCTGCGCAGAAGGCAATGCAGACAGGACGTCCCGTAACCGTGGAAAGCCGCTCTTTTGTCGGCAGGAAATGGGCTGTGCGTTATTATCCCATTAACGATGAAAAAATGATTCTGGCTGCTTGCACAGATATAACGGAAAGGAAAACTGCGGAAAAAGCCCTTCTGAAAGAACAAAGGCTAAAAGACGAACTTCTCTCCCATCTCCAGGAAAGTGAAGAAAAGTACAAAATGATTTTTGAAGAATCAAGGGATTCTATATTTATTATCAGCAAAGAAGGAAAATTCATCGATGCGAATCCGGCTTGTCTTAATCTTTTTGGCATCAAAAAAGAGGCGCTGCATTATATGAATATCTGGGATTCTGTCGTTTTTCCCAAAGCAAAGGAAAAATTCATCAATGACATGGAAGAAAAGAAATCCGTTGTCGATTATCCTGCAAAATTGAGAAAAAAAGACGGCGCCTTAATCGACTGCTTGTGTAACGCATCGGTGAAACGCGCTTCCGACGGGAATATCGTCGGGTATCAGGGTATCATCCGGGACATCACGGAAAAAAAGAAACTGGAACAAAAGGTATTGGAAATCAGTGAAAAAGAAAGGCGCGAAATAGGACAGGATCTTCATGATGGTCTGGGCCAACTGCTTACGGGGATTGCGCTGAAAGGCAAATCGATAGCGCAAAAACTCGACAAGAGATCTTTGCCGGAAGCAAAGGACGCTCAGAGGCTTACGGATCTTGTCAATGAGGCGATCAACCAGACAAGGCGCCTTACAAAAGGGCTCGTCCCTTCCAGCTTGCAGGCGGGAGGCATTCTGACGGCCCTTAAGGAGATGGCCGACAACATCAGTCAAGCCCATGGAATCCCCTGTACAGTAAAGACAAACTGCCTTGAAATGGATTTTGACATTGTAAAGGCCAACCAAATGTATCGCATTGCTCAAGAGGCGACTCTTAATGCCGTAAAACACAGCGAGGCAAGGAGGATTTCAATCAATCTTGATGAAGAAGATGACAGAATCATCCTTTCGATTATAGACGACGGTATTGGTTTTTCATTCGACACGATCTCTCCTGACGGCAGAGGCCTCCACATTATGGAGTATCGAGCGGGCATGATTGACGCTTCGCTGCGGATTCTGCAAAACAAGAAACGAGGAATGACCATTCTGTGCGCTATCCCCAAGAAATGATGTGACCCGATTGTCATGTTTTCAAAGAAGAGGGCACAGAAATTAGAAAAGATGTCTGGATTATGAGCCAATGAAAAATAAAAAGATAATATTTATTGTGGACGACCATCCTATTGTCTGCGAAGGATTGGAACAATTAATCAATCAGGATGAAGATCTTTGCGTATGTGGACATGCGGGTGATGCGTCAGCTACGATGAAGGCCATTGGCTCGTTAATGCCAGACTTGGTTATCGTTGATGTTTCCCTGGACGGAAAGAGCGGCATTGAACTTATGAGTGAAATTAAACTTTCTTTCCCGAAAGTGCACATTCTTGCTCTTTCGATGTACGTAGATTCATTGACTGTGGATCGCGCGTTGAAAGCAGGCGCCATGGGATACGTCAGCAAACAAGACGCAACAACCTCCATTATAAAAGCAATCAAACAGGTACTCGGCGGAACGATGTATCTAAGTAATGCAATGTCTGAAAAGCTGCTTGATACTCTCTATGGTAAAAAGTCACACCCGGATAAAATGCTGGTCGAGAAGCTGAGTCGTCGGGAATTTGAAGTATTCCGCCTGATCGGGCAGGGCTTGAGTAATCACGAAATAGCCGAAACACTGCATTTGAGCATCAAGACGGTGGAAACGCACCGTGAACACATCAAAGAAAAAATGAATCTGAAAAGCGCCAATGAACTTCTCCGTTATGCATTCCGATGGTCGGAACAAATCTAATAGCATTTTCTATTGTATTGAATATTGATCAATCATCGGGGTTTCCCCGATAGATTATCAGACACCTCCCGACTAAAAATCAGGTATCTCCCGATTTCTTTTCCGATGTTTAACTTTTATGTTTTGCCTTAAACATTGGGGCTGAAGTAAAAAATCAGTTAGAAGGGGGAGAGAATACTAGAATAGGAGATGGAAAAAGACTCTGGGCGGTTTCTTTGAGAAAGGGAACCGGTATTGAAAGAGATTTGAAAATTTGCGGGAGGTATCAAATGGAAAAATATTTCTCAGAAGTTGTTGAAAATCACGCCAAGACAAAACCCGATCATATTGCTTACATCTTTATGGGGCAAGAAACCACTTATGGGAAGTTTAATGAGGATGTTAATCGTGTCACCAACAGTTTTTTATCTTTAGGGTTGCGCCCGGGTGACAAAATTGCGACTATTTTACCGCAATCCCCTGCCTTCTTGAATATATATATGGCAGCCGCATCCATGGGGCTGGTGCTTGTCCCGCTTGATCCCAGATTCAAGTCGACGGAGATGGCCGAACTCTGCGTAAGAACACGTCCGAGACTGCTGGTTAGTCTGGCCTACCCGGAAAACATAAAACAGGCGGCGCAGGAATTGATCAAGAAGGTGGATTTTGATTTTGTGTATTCCTATTTTGGAATGCTCGATGACCAAAAATGCAAACCGTACGAAGAACTGCTCACGGGGTCTCCCCAGCCTGTGCCGGATAATGTTCACCCCGACCCTGATGCGCCGTTAGTGATCATTTTTACCAGCGGCAGCACAGGAATACCCAAAGGGGCCGTTATAAGCCATAAAAATACCTGGTCTATTGTGAAAGCCAGCATAGAAGCATGGGGAATCAACAGTAATGACAGTGTTTTGGTCAATATGCCCACCAGTCATGTCGCGGGCACACACGACCTGATCGCAATACAGCTTTATGCCGGGGCTACCGGTATTATCTGCCCGAAATTTGACCCAGAAGAAGTGCTTGAATTCATTTCAAAGTACAAGATCACCTATTTCGGCGGTGTTCCCACCATGTATCGCATTATTATGAAAAAAGGCAACCTAGCCGATTATGATCTAAGTTCCATACGCATAGCCGTTGTTTCCGGTGAACCGTCACCGCCTGAGTTAATCTATAAAATCAGCAGCGTCTTTCCTAAAGCCAAGATCGTGGCCAGTTGGGGAATGAGCGAAACAGCAGGATTTTTCACTTTTACAAAACCGGACGACCCGCTGGAGATCGCAGCCAACACGGAAGGAGCACCGGGCATTGGTCTTCAGATGAAGATCGTAAAGATTGACGGAACCCAGGCCCAACCCGGAGAAATTGGCGAAATGCTGGTGAAGGGGGACAGCGTAATCTCCGGTTACATGGATGAAGAGAGCAATAAGGATGCTTTCGTGAATGGATGGCTAAAAACCGGCGATCTGGGTTACCTGGATGAAAACAATTATCTGCACTTTGCCGGCCGTTCAAAAGAGATGTATATTAGTGGTGGATACAACGTATATCCCCTGGAGATAGAGTCGTATCTGAATGCCTGTCCGGGTATCAATACATCAGCGGTCATAGAAATCCCTCATGATATTTTTGGAGAGACGGGAGTTGCCTTTATCGTTCCCGAAGAAGGTGCCGATTTGAACCTTGAAAAAGTAAAACAGTATGTCACCGAGGGGCTTGCCGATTATAAACGTCCGTCCAAAATCATTATCGAAAAAGACATACCCAAAACGCTCATCGGAAAGATCAACAAAAAAGAGCTGCGAAAGAATATTAGCAAATATCTGTAATGGAGACCGTGAAACATCAGCAAACACGCGAAAACCCATGGGATTTGTTTGGATGGTTATTGATCATTACAGATTACAAGGAGTGAATCGATATGTGGCAAACAGAAATTGAAGAAATCGAAAAAAGAAAAAAAATTGCATATGAATTAGGCGGAGAGAAAGGCATCAAAAGGCAGCATGATCAAGGGAAAATGACCGTAAGGGAAAGAATAAACGCTCTGCTGGACGAAGGGTCTTTTATCGAAACCGGTATTCTGTCCGGTGAAGCGAAATATGAAAACAACAACCAGGATCTGGTCAGCATGACCCCCTGCCCCATTATAACCGGCAGGGGCAGGGTCAACGGACGAAGGGTCATTGTTCAGGGCGATGACTTTACCATCAGGGGCGCATCGGTAGGCAGAATGTATAAGGCAAAACTGGCATATAACGGCAAGATGTCTCATGAGATGCGATTGCCGCTCATCAGGCTGCTGGACGGCGCTGGAGGAACGATCAGGGAAGTCGCGCAAATCGGGTATCTTGAACTTCCTTACATCAATGATGTGGCGCCCGGCATGCTCACGGACATGATGTCGGAAATCCCGATGGTTTCTCTTGTGTTGGGCCCTGTATCGGGGATCGGCGCATTGCTTACTGTGCAGTCTCACTTTTCGGTTATGGTGAAGGAGAAAAGTCAGGTTTTTGTGGGCGGACCGCCTCTCGTCCAGTTTGCTCAGGGCCACAAGGTGACGAAGGAGGAACTGGGAGGATACAAAATACATACGCGTATCAGTGGCGTGGTTGACAATGAGGCTGAAAGTGAAGAGGATGCCATCGGGCAGGCGAAGCGCTTTCTTGATTACCTGCCACAGAATGCTTGGGAGATGCCGGAGCGAAAATATATCGATGCAGATCACCGAGATCGAAAAGAAGAGGACTTGCTTTCCATTATTCCTCGCGACGGGAGAAAAACATATAACATGAGAAGAATCATGGAATGTGTGTTTGACAAGGGATCCGTCTTCGAAATCGGAAGGTACCAGGGGCGTTCTCAGATTACCGCTTTGGCACGCCTTAACGGATATCCAGTAGGCGTTCTTGCCAATGACTGCTGTTTTAAAGCGGGATCTTTTGCATGGGACGTGGCCGAAAAGTTTCAGCGTTTTATTGACATGTGTGATACTTTTCATATTCCCATCGTCAACCTCGTTGATCAGCCCGGTTTTTTTCTCGGTGTTCAGTCTGAAGAATATGGAACCATCAGAAAGGGAGTCCGGGCGAGTTTTTCCGTGCTGCAGGCAACTATTCCGTGGGCGTCCATATATGTGAGAAAGTGTTTTGGCGTGGCCGGCGGTTCCCAATCCGATCCCCGAAAGCTCAATTGGCGTTATGCCTGGCCATCCGCATACTGGGGAAATATCCCTATTGAGGGAGGAGTCTTCGCAGCACACAAGGCAGAAATTGAGGCAGCGGATAATCCCATGGAATTGCATGAAAAACTTCAAAGTTATTATAGGGGTTTCGCGAAGCCCTTCAGAGCTGCGGAGCATTTTGGCATTGAGGACATTATCGATCCTCGAGAAACCAGACCGCTTCTGTGTGATTGGATTGAAATTGTGTGTGACCTGGAAAAGACAAATCTGGGTGTCAAAAAACGCGGAATGCGCTGTTAAAGAAGTGGATGGAATGTATCCGCAATAAATATAATTTTCAGGCGGATGATACCAAGAAGGAGGCATTGAGAAAACGATGAGTATGGAAATTACAGCCCCTATGCCGGGGAAAATCGCCAGCATTCAAGTTAGCGTTGGAAGCCATGTTGAAGAAGAGGAAGAAGTCATCATTATGGACGCGATGAAAATGGAAATTCCAGTCTATGCGCCGCAAGCAGGAACCGTTCAGGTCATCAAAGTGAAGGTGGGCGATTCCGTCAATGAAGGCCAGGTGCTGGCCATCCTTGAATAGCCAAGCCCCGCCTTTACAAAGGGAAAAAACCCACTGACCGACGTCTACCGCAGAAGGTCCGTGGGTTTTTGTTTCGGGTTCAGTTATTTCTGATTCCGACTTTTTTCATTTTTAAGACACTGCACCGCAATTTTTTCTTTACCAAAGGGCCGTTTCCCTGACGTCAGAGGCGCAGTTTTTTGCTGTCGAGCCAAAAGAAAAAACGGTTGGATCGCTGTTGGAGTCGTTTACTTTTCCCCGCCGCCGTTTTTGATGATGACCTTGCCGCAATTCGCACCCTGGTAACATTTCATGTCGCCGGCCCGCCAGCCCGTGACGATGACATGATCGCCTGGTTTGGCGTTGCCCAGATCCTTCAGCTCATAGCATCCGGACAATCCCCAGCAGGATTTGGGCTGCTCATTCTGCTGGATCTCTTCCAGACAAATGCGGCCTTCCTGAAAATTCTTGACCACACAGACACCCCGAACTTGCTTTTCGGTCTTGCCGATGCAGCAAAGGTCGCCGGCACCGGCGACTCGGCATGTGGCGAAAACAAGACTTGTGGCAATAAAGGCAAAGACAAAGAGTTTACGCATAGGGATGACCTCCCGAAAACAGTAAGTGGACGACATTCTATTGGTTTCCAATGGGCCAGTCAATGAAAAATAGAACCGTCCCCTTAATTTTGAAAAACAGAACCGCCCTTAATTTGGTCTTTCAGGGGAGCGTGTTGAAGATGC
>DAOLNX010000127.1:0-7107 GCA_035416785.1 Smithellaceae bacterium
CAAACAGCATTTCGGCCGCTTCCTGTTCTTTATCCTCTTCAAAAAGCCTCATCACCTCCGGAATCGGCGTGGATACGGGACAGTTTTTCCGACACTGGGGAACTTTGCATTTCAGACAACGAGATGATATTTCTTTCAACAAAGTAATTTGCATCCTCCGTAAATTCAGGTGATTTCTTTTAATACAAAGCCCCTGACGTTTCAAGCAGGATTATGATGGAATCCATCGCGGTCATAGACGGCAAATACAATTTGTGATAAAATATGAACAAAAAATCAGTGCTGAATTAAAGATATTGATCCACGTAAGCAAAATTTATCATTAACCGCAAGATAGATCACAAAGTGTGGAATATTAATGAATAAAACATTGCGCGTGTTGATGATTGAAGATTCAGAGAATGATGCCATTCTCATGTCTCGCACTTTGCGCCGAGAAGGTTATGATGTCGTTTACGAAATTGTGGATACTTCATCAGCCATGCGCACTGCATTGGAACATCAGGAGTGGGATATCATCACGGCTGACCACGGCATGCCCAAATTCAGCGCCCCGGAGGCTTTGGCAATAGCCAAAGAATTGCGGCCAAGCTTACCATTTATCATTGTGTCCGGAGAAATCGAAATCAATATGGCTGTTGCCCTGATGAAAGGGGGCGCGCAAGATTATGTACGAAAAACGGAATTATTCCGATTGGTTCCTGCCATTGAACGGGGCCTGAAAGAGGCTGAATCCATTAGAAAACGCAGACAGGCTGAAGAGGGGCTTCAAAAACGTGTCAAGGAATTGAACTGTCTTTATTCCATTGCTTATTTCATCGAAAAGATAGACTCATTGGAAGACCTGTTTCAGAGCGTCGTTAATGATATGCCTCATAGTTGGTATTATCCGGAACATGCTTGTGCAAGAATTACCTTTAAAGATCAAGAATTCAAGACCGCCAATTTTCAAAAAACCATGTGGACACAATCCGCGGAGCTTATTGCGCATGGAAAGCCAGTTGGAACCGTAGACATCTGTTACCTTGATAAAATGCCTGACAGAGATGAAGGCCCCTTTATTCAAGAAGAGCGCAATCTTATCAATGCGATTGCCGGACGTTTGGGAAGAGTCATTGAACGTAAATGGGCTGAAGAAGAAAGATGCCACTATGAGAGGCTTCACGGTGTTGTCGAAATGGCTGGAACCATTTGTCATGAATTGAATCAACCGATGCAGACGATTGCCGGATATATCGAATTGATCTTGAAGAATACAGAGGAAAATGATCCAATCCACGTAAAAGCGGATAAAATCAACAAGCAACTTCACAGGATGGTTACAATTACGGAAAAGCTCATGAGAATTGATAATTGTGAAAGCGAAGATTATGCAGGCTTCAGCCGAATTATCAAATTCAATCAAAATTCCGCCAACAACGCCAAATAGACGAGGATGATCATTATGGAAAAAAAGATTTTAGTCGTAGATGATGATATCTCCATTTTGGATATGTTAAAGGAAGTTTTCACTTCTGCCGGCTATACGGTATTGACCGCTGAAAGCGCGGAAGATGCCTTGAATATTCTTATCAATGAAACGGTCATGGTCATGTTTCTGGACATTAGACTTCCCGTCATGAGCGGTATTGAACTGTGCAAAAAAATCCGTATGGAAGATAAGATCAGCATCATTCATGCCTTTACCGGCTATAGCAGCCTGAACGGTCTTTTGGAATGCCGAGGCGTTGGATTTGACGATTTTTTTATCAAACCAGCCAGGCTGGAAGTGCTTTTAAAAGCAGCTCAAGATTCCTTTGAAAGATTGGAAAGGTGGAAAATTTGTGACTATGGATTAGGTTAACACAGGAATGTTTTATACGATGATGAAGTCTAATATAATGACTGAGCTCAAATGGGGATATGTTTGTTCGTCCGCCGCAAGTCACACTCCCTCATGGTGATGATTTGTTGCCGAGTTTCCTGACATGACGAAATGCATCATTCATACAGAATGTCCCATTTTTTCCGAAGGATCCTTTTTTCTTGACAGAATGCTCTTGCCCTTCTATCGTTTCATATGCAAATTGCGCGATGGCATCCAGCAAAACACAAAGCCGCGTACACGCGGCGGAAAGAATAAAATATATGGGTAATCACAACACCGGCAACCTGTCCGGAAACAGGCGAGGGCTCTTTTTCTATCTGGAAAAACTGCCGCTTTTTTTACTTGTCTTCCTGTTTCTTCCTATTTCTTCCATGGCCGAAAACAATATCAGTTGCAGCCGTTTGCCCATGCTGATGAAAGGTTTTCTGGCCAATCACTATGCGATGAAAAGCATGACGCCGGTCATTCAATCCCAAGCCGTCGATCAGATGCTCAAAAGTCTTGACCCGACAAAAACGCTGCTTTACGAATCCGACCGGGAAAAGCTTCGGCCGATTCTGCAAAGCGTGTTCACCGGCATGCAATCCGGCGACTGCGCCTCACTTCGGCCTGTTTACGAAATGCTGGTAACGCGGGCAAAAGAAAATGAAGCCATCGTCAAAATTCTGCTGGGAAACCATTTTCAAACCGATGATACGGCCGAGCTCTACATTGATGTCAACAAACGCCCGCCTTTGAAGACGGAGGAACAAAAAAAGGAGCTCCTTCGAAAAATTCTGCAATTCCAGATCGACAATGCGCTGTTGGCCGGAACCCCTCTGGACGAAGCCAAAAAGCAGCAAATTCATCGTTATGAGCTGCAGACCATGAGAGTTGTTGAAAACAATCCCGAAAAACTGATCAGAACCGTCGCCAACGCCTTTGCTCTGGCGCTGGATCCTCACACAAGTTATTTGTCGCCGGAAAATCTTGAAGATATTAAAATTCAGATGCAGCTCTCCCTGGAGGGAATTGGAGCGGTTCTCAGCAGTGACAATGGCTTTACCGTAATTGAAGAGCTGATTCCGGGTGGCGGCGCCGAGCGTTCGGGAATGATCAAACCCAAGGACAAAATCATTGCCGTGGCACAAAGAGGGAAAAGACCCGTCAATGTGATTGACATGGATCTTCGGGATGTCATCAAAATGATTCGCGGCAAAAAGGGAACAGAGGTTACCCTGACCATTCTTCGACAGGCGAAAAAAACAGATCGATTCGACATCACCATTGTGCGCGATAAAATCGACATCAAGGACCAGGCAGCCAAAATTACCTATGCAACCAGAAATGTCCAGGGGAAAAAGTATCGCTTTGGTATCATCGAGCTTCCATCTTTTTACGGCGATGAAAAACAAAAAAAATCCTGCTATGAAGATGTGAAAAAACTTCTTGCAGAGGCACGGATAAAACGGGTGGATGGTATTGTCCTGGACCTGTCAAGAAACGGCGGCGGTCTTCTGGATGAAGCAGTCCGCCTGACCGGACTTTTTCTGGGCGATGGGGGCATCGTGGCGGTCAAGGACAATGACGCTCAGGAAACCATTCTCGCCAACGGAACCAGCGGGCTTCAGGAAACCGATGGGGACCGAAAGGAAATTTCTTTTCCGACGGAAAATTCCTCTGCGTTGTACACGGGACCTCTCGTCGTTTTGACCAGCCGTTTGAGCGCTTCCGCCAGTGAAATCGCGGCAGGCGCACTGAAGGACTACGCCCGCGCCGTCATTGTCGGACAGGATCACACCTTCGGCAAAGGCTCCGTGCAGACCCTTCTGCCCCTTCCCTGGAATCTGGGCGGCATGAAGATCACCACGGCTTTGTACTTTCTCCCCGGCGGCAAATCCACCCAAAAGACCGGGGTTGAAGCCGACATTCAATTACCGATTTGGTTCAGCCTGGATGATGTTGGCGAAGCAGAGCTGGATTACCCCCTTCCCTCACAATCCATTGCGCCTTTTCTTTACCGCCCCGAGGGAGCAACACCTTTGTGGCAGCCTGTAGAACGAATGCTGATCAGCAAACTGGCTGAGCGTTCCGGCGCAAGAATCGCCAAAAGTGCCAAATTTTCCGAAATCATTAAAAATAACAAGGAAGCCGCAGCCAGGAAGGGATTGATTCGTCTTGCAGACCTGCGCAAAGAATTGAAAAACGAAGACAAAATCAACCAGACTTCGGCCGAACGTAGAAAGAAGATTAAGGACCAGTATCTTCCTTTCATCGAAGAAAGCGTCAATATTCTGATGGATATGGTCAAGATGAAAAAAGAAAAGATCGGTTTTCAATCACGTCCATCGTAAATACAACCGGATTCCGGACTTTCCTGAACCATCACCCTGCTCAATTGCGGAAGCCTGTCTTCGAGGCGCAGCCAGATCCACCGGCATAAATTTTCCGACGTGGGGTTTTCTAATCCTTCAATATCGTTGAGATTTTTATGATCCAATTGCCGACGAATCGGCTCGAAAGCGGCGGCAATCTCCGCAAAGTCCATCACCCAGCCGGTATGTGGGTCAATGCCGCCTTGGACATGAATCTCTACTCGAAAAGAATGCCCGTGCATTTGGGCACATTTATGGCCCGACGAAACGCAGGGAAGAAAATGAGCGGCATCAAATTGAAATCTTTTGAATATTTCCATAATTTCTCCTTACGGAACTCCCAGGATCTTATGCATTTGCAGGCTAAGTCTCCACTGCGGATTAGATAAAACATAATCCAGAGACGTCCGGATCGCCATTTCCTCTCCCGGACCGCTTCTGGGTTGTAAAAAAAAATGCTCGAAATCGAGCTTCGCGTAATCGTCCGGATGAATCCCCTTCTGCGGATAAACCAACTTCAACTCATTGCCGCTTATCTGTCGTAATGGAACCCCTGCTTTGGGACTGACGCAAATCCAATCCATGCCGACAGGCACGGCAATCGAACCGTTGGTTTCCACCGCCACTTCAAATCCTTCGCCATGAAATTCGTCCAGAAGCTTCTCGTCCAGCTGCAATAGCGGTTCACCGCCGGTGCACACCACAAACGGGTGCCGGCCTGAATTCCCGGCATCTCTCTGCGTTGCATCCGTCTGCGGCCAGTAAGTTCGCAGCCGCTTCACCAACTCCCTGGCTGTTATGTATATACCGCCACCAGGGCCATTTGTGCCTGTAAAATCGGTATCGCAAAAGGAACAAGGCGCTTTTTCACGATCTTCCTCCCGTCCCGACCAGAGATTGCATCCTGAAAACCGGCAAAACACCGCTGCTCTGCCCGAATGAAATCCTTCTCCCTGAATGGAATAAAATATTTCCTTCACGCGATACATCATTCCCAACCGTCCTTCGACCGGTTCAGGAACCAATTGCCGAGCTTTTCGAAGCATCGACCGGCTCAATCATCGATATCGTCCCGGATCCTGAAAACCAGCTTCCTGAAAACCTTTCCGCCTCAGTAAACAGGAATCACACTGTCCGCAAAATGCGCCGTCCGGCATTGGATCATAGCAACTGTGCGTCAAGGCGTAATCCACACCCAAATCAAGCCCCTTGCGAATAATCTCTGCCTTGGTCATATGCTGAAGCGGTGCATGAATGGTTAGTTTCTGTCTGCCTTCCACGCCTGCTTTCGTCGCCAGATTCGCCATCGTTTCATAGGCCTCTATATACTCTGGGCGGCAATCCGGATAGCCGCTGTAGTCCAGAGCATTCACACCGATGAAAATATCGGACGAACCAATCACTTCCGCCCATGCCAGTGCGTAAGAAAGAAAAATGGTGTTTCGCGCCGGAACGTAAGTGATAGGAATGTCTTTCCCGATTTCCGTTACGCTTGTTTTTTTGGGAACATCCCAATCGGCGGTCAAAGCGGAGCCGCCGAAACACCTCAAATCGATGTCCAAAGTCAAATGTTTTGCCACGCGGCTGAAACCGGCAATGCGACCGGCCGCTTCCAACTCAATCGCATGACGTTGGCCATAACGGAAACTCAGTGCATAAACATGAAATTTTCTGCTTTGCGCAATAGCCAGAACGGTGGCGGAATCAATGCCGCCCGAGAGTAAAACAATCGCTTTTTTCAATTGGACATCGACTCCTTGCTCTAACCGCCACACCGAGGATTTCCGTTTAGGCAAGACCAAAAAGCCCGGAAGTGTTTTGCGCTGCCGTTTGCGCCACGTCCTCCCAGTCCATGCCTTTGATTTCGGCGACTTTCTTTGCGGTATAAACCATGAATGAGGGTTCGTTTCTCTTGCCGCGGTGGGGAACCGGCGCCAGATAGGGACAATCTGTTTCCAGGAGAATAGCCTCCATCGGCGCTTGACGGACAACTTCCTGAAGGGTTTTTGACTTGCCGAATGTTACCACACCGGGAATGGAAATATAAAAACCCATATCCAGGCATTGCCTGGCCATATCCCAATCCCCGGAAAAACAATGAAAGACGCCGCAACGCACACTTGAGGAACGGATCATGGCAAGCGTCTCCGCATGAGCATCACGGTCATGGATGATGACCGGCTTTTTCAGATCTGCGGCCAAATCGAGCTGACTGCCAAACATGGCCTTTTGGGTTTCCCGGGGAGAAAGATTGCGATAATAATCCAGTCCAATCTCACCATAGGCAACCACCTTGGGATCTCCCGCTAAAATCTTCAGTTCATCCAGTGTCCGATCGCAGCCGTTTGCCACGTCATGCGGATGAATTCCCACCGCCGCATAAATATTGGGATATTGCCGCGCAATCGACAGAGCTTTACGGCTGAAATCAAGGTTTATACCCACTGTGATGATCGCATGAACGCCTGCCTGTCTCGCTCGTTCAATCACTTGCTGACGGTCGGAATTAAATTCCTCCATCTCCAGATGAGCATGGGAATCAATCAGCATTTTCCTGTTTTTCGTGATCGGGCATCTGAATTTCTTCCGCATTATCGGAAACATCCGGTAACTTTTTTAATTGAGCGGCCAGATCTTTTTCCGAAATCTCACCGGCCAGCAATTTGCGATGGATAATCCGCCGGTCGAGCTTCAGCACTTCCGCATTAACTCTTTTGGGCATATTTTCTCCTCCTGAAGCATGGTGTTTCCTGAATAGTTAAAACGGTTGACTCTTATTATATTTTATCAACATTATCAAGTCCGAGAGTATTTTTGAACGAATAAATTCATCTCCTGGTTTTGATGCTCCTTGTTTTTGATTGACTTATCAAAATTTTTTTTCTA
>DAOLNX010000128.1:0-1662 GCA_035416785.1 Smithellaceae bacterium
GGGCCTCCGTTAATTCTTTTTTGCAGGCGGCGGGTTCATATTTTTAGGACTCGCGCTATTTTTTTCTTGTCCGGCTTCAAAAGGAACAACCTTCACTGAAACGCCGGGTTTCACCTTTTGCATCCCTTCGACGATCACCCGTTCGCCCGCCGCAAGCCCCGATGCAACAAGCCATTGATCACCGATGGCCCGGTCAAGCGCAAGCGTCCGCAACGCGACTTTATTTTCGGCATCCACAATCAAGGTCTGCGGGTTCCCCTTCGGGTCGCGGGAGACGGCCTGCTGGGGAACGAGAAGCGCTTTCTCATTGATGCCTTCTTTCACCACGGCCCGGATAAACATACCCGGCAGGAGAACCCCGTTCGGATTGGGGAAAACGGCCCGCAGAATAACGGAACCCGTTGTGGGATCGACTGTGACATCCCGGAATTGAAGCGTTCCCGACAGAGGATACGTGCTGCCGTCCTCCAGAATGAGTTGAACCTTTCTCTGATTGGCGTCACTTTGATTCAGGCGGCCTTCTTTGACGCCCCGCTGCAATCGCAGCAGGTCGGCCGTGGATTGGGTAATATCCACGTACATGGGATCCAGTTTTTGAATGGTGGCCAGGGCCGTCGACTGTCCAACCGCAACCAGAGCGCCCTCTGTAACGCTTGATTTTCCGATTCGGCCCGAAATGGGCGCGGTAATCGAGGTGTATTTCAAATTAATGCGGGCCGTATCGACGTTGGCCTGCCAATACTGGATGTCGGCCTGAGTCTGTTTTAGCGCCGATGCCGCATCATCGTAATCCTGCCGGCTTACCGCTTTATCGACCAGCAATTCGCGCAAGCGGTCTGCTTTCAAGCGGATAGCCGATAGATTGGCCTCGGACCTGGCAAGTCCCGCCCGGGCATTGTCCAGGGCCGCTTGATAAGTAGCCGGGTCGATTTGATAAAGAACCTGGCCGGCCTGGACATCGGAGCCTTCCGTAAACAGGCGTTTCTGGATGATGCCGCCCACTTGAGGACGAACTTCCGCTACTAAGTTAGCGGACGTCCGGCCGGTTAAGTCGGTCGTGATCAGTACCGGCTTTGGCTGTATCGTCACAGTGGCGACTTCAGGAGCAGGGGGCGGCCCCCCCGTCTTTTTGTCGCCGCAACCGGCTGAAATCAAACCCACGATGAAAATGACCGCAGCAGTCATCAGCACTGCTCTGTAATCTTTTTTCATTGAACACCTCTGCTTAATATCAATGTGAATAGATACTTATTTATTGCTTAATTAAAGATCAATTTATTTACCATAAAATTTTGATATTACCGCTTAATGGCATCCCAGCAGGCTTCGGTCATCTGCCGGATCAAGGATTCCTCCAACACAACAAAACCGAGGGTATGGTCACGTATCACATAAAGCATGGGACCGATAGCCAGAGAAGAAAGCACAACGACAGGTAAATCTTTCAAAATCTGCTGAGAGATCCCTTCTTTGAAGATTTCTGCGAGCGTATCGTGTTTCCTGTAATTTGTGGCTTTGCCCGAAATTTTGTCGCGGCGTTTGGAAATTCCGTAGGGGGAATTGAAAAACTGTTCCATATAACGGAAATGAAGCGGGTGGATTAACAAATACCGGCAAAGTTCACCAAATACATGGAAAAATTGTTCTTTAACCGGTTCCCCC
>DAOLNX010000128.1:1762-6950 GCA_035416785.1 Smithellaceae bacterium
TGAATGAACGTTCATTCCAGTGAATGAGAGGTATCTATATCAGAAGAAAAATGTTGTCAAGAAATTTGTGTATTCAAAAAATATTATCCGCATACGATAGATACAACACAGGAAATAACCGACCAGCCACGTCTGGGTTTAAAATGTGAATGAGGCGGCCATCGCCCCGAACTTCTGTTCATCCTTCTGCGTTTCAAACTCTTTTGTCTGGTACACATAGGAAAAGGTGATTTTGACGCGTTGAATGTTGAGCCCGATGCCGCCGATAAAATCGGCACAGAAGGGCTCTTTGTCCACGCTGTGACTGTCCCGGAAAGTGTTTCCGTCAAGTAAAATATTTCGCGCGACAGCTTTCCCGTTAACGCCAAAGAAAAGATGGATACCGATACTGTGAAACAGACGAAAGAAGCGGGGGTCGGTATCATCAAGCGGGGAACTGCTATCGGATGCGGGACGGATCAGATTCGTCCCGAAATCGTTCGGGATGTTCCACCCGAAACGCACCTGGCCGCCTAGATTAGCCCCGGTGTAAGCATTGCCGGCGGCCAGGCCGGCGTAGGGAATACAGTCGAATCCAAACCCTTCCGAATTTCTGATTTGCAGTATTTTCCACTTGCGCTCAAAGTATAGATTCAGGATGGGTTCATCGTGGAGCTGATTATCCCAACCATTACCTATTTCAGAACCAATCCATTCATGAAACTCAGTCTGGCAATCTTCCGCATAAGAATGGCGTCCAACGATGCCGATATCCAATTCCAGGGTGTCCATTTGACTTGAGTTTCTGCTGTGAAGCCCAAGTGCCAGATAGGTGATCCCGGCATAAGGCCGGTCGTTTTTGATCAGGTCGGTCCGTTTCTTGTCCTCCGGTGTGTACATGTTCTGCCCCAGTGAGACGGAAACCGTGTGCTGTTCTCCCGGATCGTTGATCAACGGCAGCCGTTCGATGAGTCGCTGCATCCACGGCAACGTCACCATATCGCGATAGTTCGAAAGATCCCGGGAAATCCAGGAGATCTTCATTCCATTGGTATAATAGCGGTCAGTGTCGAACATAGTATCATTTTCCAGATAAAAGGTCAGGGTACTTGCCTCTCTCGCTTTTTCATCTCCGGCAATAGATGTCCCGGTCAGAAAGAGAAGGATGAAAATGATGGCAATCGTCTTATGGATTATGTTGTGGTTCATTTGTGTGCACCTTTAACGCCGCCGATTATTAGGGTACTTCTGGCTTAAATGTGTTGTCCAAATTAGCTTTTAAAAATACAGGAGCATGTTGAGCCCTGTTATATTGGCTTTACGAAGAGCAAATACAGACAAGGGAGGACTCAACGATGCGGAGATTTAGTAGCATATTCAGCCAGCTGTTACAATTATTTTCTCGACTGGAATTTCAGAGCGCGGTTACGGCGACAAAAGCAGAGCGTTATATGCGCGGTTTCACCTGTTGGGGGCAATTTGTGAGGATGCTGTTTACCTGACCCATCATTTGAAGTTGGGGGCAACAACCCTGTCTCATGTGATTCAGTTGTGGAAACATTTCTGATTTGTCTCTGCATTAGAAAAAAAGTAAGGCCCCGGAAAACCGCCCGCTATATTTTAGCAAGTTGTTCAACATCTTCCGGCGTATTGATGTTTTGAAAAAGACGACCGTCTTTATTGAAAGGCAGAATCTGTTCTTCACCGATGGCCAGAACCCGCATGTCCCGGTAGAATCCGGTGATCTTGAGTTTGTCCATCAGAAGCAGCCGTTTGATCGAAGGCAGGCAATTACGCGAGTAAACGGCGTGTAAAGGTTGATAGCCTTTATCAAGTTCCGGGACGATCACATCATGCTTGCCTGTCTGATTGGCCAGGTAGCTGATGAAATCTTTGTTCAGGTAAGGCATATCGCAGGCACTGACAAAGGCGTAATTGTGTTTTGAGTAAAACAGCCCCGTGTAGATTCCTCCCAACGGACCTTTGCCTTTATAGATGTCCGTCACAACAGCGGCGTCGGTAAATTCCATATAAGAAAGGGGATCGTTTGTAACGATAATGATTTCGGAAAATATCTCGCGATAAATATTGATTGTTTTATCAATCAGGCGAATTCCGTCGATTTCCAGAAACGCTTTGTTGGCGCCCATGCGGGAATTTTTGCCGCCCGCAAGAAGAATGCCCGTCATGTTTACTTTCATGGATCAGCCCTCTTTAATGGTGCTTTATCTTACCCCGGGAAACAGTCTATGTCGAAACATTAAATTTTTTCCATACATTTTTATTGACTCTGGAAATAGAAACCTATAAAAACCGATCATTGAAATATTCACTAATTTTACAAGGGGGATTTCATGAGCACTGATGAAAAAGTATTGGGAATGCCTGCGACAAGCGGCAGGTGGTTGTTCGTGGTTTTAGGGTTGATCATGAATGTGTGCCTGGGCGCCGTTTATGCCTACAGCATCTTTCTGAAACCGGTCCGGGATGCTTTTGCCGGTATTTCGGCTTTTCAGGCGAATTTGCCTTTCATGGTTTTCCTGGCCTTCTTTGCCGTTTTGATGTTTTTCGGCGGCCTTTTAATGGAAAAGACGGGTCCCCGCAAAATGGGCATCATCGGCGGCGTGATTGTCGGTTTAGGTTGGCTTTTGTCCAGTTTTGCGCCCAACATCTGGGTCTTGACCTTAACCTATGGCGTGATTGCCGGATCGGGTGTCGGTCTGGTTTACGGCTGCCCTGTTTCCATGGGCGCGAAATGGTTTCCGGATAAAAAAGGATTGGCGGTCGGTTTGATGCTGGCGGGTTTTGGCGGGTCGGCGCTGATTACCGGCAAACTGGCCAGTGTCCTCATTCCCTCCGTCGGTTTGCCGACAACCTTTGCCTATTTCGGCATTGCCTTCGGGATTATTCTGGTTATTTTAAGTCTGCCTTTCAGATTTCCTGCCGCCGGTTGGGCGCCTACCGGCTGGAAACCCGCTGCGGGGTCGGTTGCGGCGGCTGATTTCACGCCGGGCGAAATGGTGAAAACCGGAACATTCTGGGGATTGTTTCTTTGCTTCCTCATCGGTTCGATTGCGGGACTGATGGCTATCGGCATCTCCAAGCCGGCCGGAAATGAGATTATTAAAATTTCCGGTGAGACGGCCGCCACGCTGGTTGGCGTATTTGCGATTTTCAACGCCCTGGGCCGTCCGCTGTTTGGTTTTCTCACCGATAAGATCACGCCCCGCAACGCTGCTATTCTCAATTTGGTCATCATTCTGATCGTGTCGCTCATCATGATTATCGCCAGGGAAGGCGATACCGGCCTCTATACGATCAGCTTTATCGGCTTCTGGCTGTGCCTGGGCGGGTGGCTGGCCATTGCTCCGACGGCGACCGCTACCTTCTTCGGGATGAAGAATTATGCGCGCAACTATGGCGTGGTCTTTTGTTCCTACGGTTTGGGCGCGATTGTCGGGGGCATTATTTCCGGTCAGGCCAAGGATGTGTTCGGAACATACACCTATGCATTTTATCCCACGGCCGTGCTGGCGGTTGTCGGTTTGGTGCTGACGGTGGCGCTGCTTAAAACGCCTAAAAAAGCGTAACATGAACTAAAATTATGTCGAACGGTCCGAATAAAAAACCTCCCTTGCCCTGACGGCCCGGGAGGTTTTTTTATCGGCATCAGCGGATGATTTTGCGGTCGATGGCAACAGCCTTTGCGCCGTTTTGCTCTACCATGGAGTGAGAGTCCCCTTTGCCCCGGAATCGTTTGACGTTGAGCATGAAAATTTCAAGCTTGGAAAGTACATTGGGCGGCAGCAGGTTCCCGTCGATTTCAATGGAGATGGCCGGATATTTTCTTTCTCTGGCCCACGGGGTAAATAATCCTTCAATGACACGGCCGATCAGGCAGGCGAAAGGCGAGATGTTGACGATGCCCGAATAGCCGTCCATCATCGCCGTGGCGGCTACGCCGCTGGAAATGCTGATTTCAGAATACAGATCATAGCCGACGAAATGCTTTTCGGTGTTTTTCATGATCGTATCCATGTTGTGCGGCGTGCGGGGGACAAGACTGGTCACGTTCAAGGTATTGCGGATATTTTTCTCCACATTTTTCTTGTAGGCGTGCTCGATGTTCCAGTCGATGATGTCCCTGAATTCTTTGGCAAAAACCCGCCGGTACCAGGGCATCAGGCCGAGCCTTTTTTTGAGTTCATAATGCCGGACAAAGTCGCAGTAATAAAACCATTCCGTCACATTCGATACCTTGCCGACAATACCGTGCTTGCTGAACTGTTGAATCAGTTCATCAACGGCAAAGTCGTCGCGACGGACGTAGATTTCACCGACAATCAGGACTTTCGGACAGTCTTCCATCTTTCTGGCCAGCGGGATTTCCGAGATCGTGCCGGCGATTTCTTTTAAGACCGGCAGCATCTTTGTGATGTCGTTTTCCGCGACGCCGATCATCTTCTGCCAGAGCTGGTCATAAAGCGCCATGGCGGAGGCGGGATCGGCGGCGCAGGTGCGCAGAGATGTTTCCACGTCCTTCATGTAATCGGCTATCACCGCCGCCCACCAGGCGTATTTGGTGAACTCAGGCCCCAGTTCAGTGTAGGAATTGTCCGAATCCATCGTAAAGACAACCACATTTTCCAGACGCAAATCCTTAAAGAGGTTTTCATAAAAGACAAAGTACTGGCCGGTCCGGCAGGGTCCGGTTGTGGTGGGAACAAACAGAATGTAGATTTCATCCTTGCGGTACTGGTCGGAGGACAAATATTTCAGCGTGCTGCCCAGCACCAGGTGCGACGGCAGGCACTCCTTGCCGGAGGCGTGATTGCGCGCCAGTTGCAGCGTGTAGATGTCCGGCACCGGCATGGTTTGCGCATGGATGCCCAGACCGCGAATGGTTGCGCCGATCAGCTCCGCCGAGAGCCTGCCCATGTTGGACAACAGCAGTTTCACACGCGGATTGTTCTTGATCGGTATCTTTTCGCCGGTCAGGCTGTTTTTAATGTGAAGGTCTTCTCCGGGGTTGTTGATGAAACGCAGGCCGTTGTCGTATCGCTCTTCGCGAATGTCGGTGAGCTTGGAGCGGTAACCTTCGATGATGTCCAGAAAGGCCTCAATGCGCGTATCGACGCCGGCGTCCGCCGTGTGCGAATCCAGCTCCAGAATCAGAAACGGCTTTACGCCCATAATCCACTTCAGATAA
>DAOLNX010000129.1:0-6636 GCA_035416785.1 Smithellaceae bacterium
GTCGATCAGTCCGGATTCGATTTGAGCATAACCTTTAAAGCGGATTTCGTCGCTTAACTTATTCCGGAGAATTTTCAGTGCGGTAGGGTCGGCAAAACGACTTTCCACAGGCATCAGGGCCACAAGCTGAACCATTTCCGGATTCTGATTTCCTCTGGTCAGGACAGGTGATCGTGATGAACAGGCGGACAGGCAAAGGCAAATCAATATCCATACACAAAGCCACTTGCAACCGTTTCTCATGGCGCCTCCTCTTTGACAAATAAGAGAATTTCTGTAAAAATCTGATTTTTATCTACAATGTACTTTCCTGAATTTTCCAGTTCCCGTAAAATATGTTCAAAAGAACCGGAAATGCGTAAATTAAAGGTAGCCTGTCCCGATTCAATACGGCAAGGATAAATGCTTTTAATGGTATGGGATTGACTCTGCAAAAAAGCCTTTAATCGGGCAAAATCCTCGTATCGCTTTATTCCTTTCAGGGACAGGGTAATTCCGGAAAGTTCCCTTCCGGATTGCACATCCGCCAGCGCATGATAGGAAAAAGTCTGCAATGCCAAAAGGCATGGAATAAAGAATATGAAAATCCTTTTCATCACCTGCCTCACGGCCTTCTTATAAAGAATCTTTTTTATTTCCTTTGATTTTTTCAATTTCTTCCCTGATGATGCGTTCGGCAAGGTCCGGAACCGTTTCACGGACAATCTTTTCAATAATATCTACGGCTTGCTTCATTACAGCATCGTGGAACTGCCTCGTCGGAAGTTCATCTTCAACAACTTCTGTCAGTTCATGAATTTCCCGTGTGTCCAGTTTGGCCTGTTCATAGCCCCGGCCATCAACGACAATTACCTGCTGGTTATTTTTTTTATCGGGAGATAAAGGCGACAAACCGGTATGCTCGTCATAAATATCGGTCAGTTCGTATATCTTCCGGTCCTTTACTGTTCCGGAATTGTCAATCATTGGTTATTTGTTCTCCCCTACCCTGTATTCAAGCTAAAAAACCTTTTTCCCCCGAATGGAACGGGTGAGTTACCATAGCTCAAACAAGTCTTCAAGCAATATATGAGGGTTTGCAAGACTCAATTTTCCTCAGCCGTTTTGCATTTATTCACCATCAGATTGTATACTTTTTTTCTGGGCAGACCGGTTTCAAGCACAATTTCTGCAACAGCATCACGCATGGACAGTTTCTTTTCTACCTGCTTTTTAAGAAGTTTATTACGAATTTCCTCATCCGATAATGAAACAGGTTTCAATGAATATCCCATCAGAATTACTGTATATTCTCCCTTTGTCCGCCCTCCAGACAGGTCCGGTAAAATCTCTGAAAGGTGTCCCTGACGAATTTCTTCGAAAATCTTGGTCATTTCTCTCGCCACAACGACTTGTCTGTCGCCCAGCATATCCAAAACATCCTGAAGCATTTCGGCAATTCTTGCGGGAGACTCAAAAAAAACAAGAGCTTTTTCTTCTTTCCGGATCGATTCCAGATAACGCCTTCTTGGGGCTTTCCTGGGAGGCAGAAAACCAATAAATGAAAACCGTTCCGCCGGAAATCCGCAAACAGACAATGCCGACATTACGGCGGACGCCCCCGGAACGGGAATAACGTAAATGTTTTCCTCCAGGGCGGATTGAACCAGAATCCGGCCGGGATCGGAAATACAGGGAGTTCCGGCATCCGAAATATAAGCCACGTTCATTCCCTGCATGATTTTGGAAACGAGTAAAGTGCTACGTTCTTTTTCATTATGCTCATGCAGACTCAGAAGAGGTTTCGAAATATCATAGGCGTGGAGCAATATGCGCGAATGACGCGTGTCTTCCGCGGCAATCAAGTCGGCTTCCCTGAGCACACGCAGTGCCCGTAAAGTAATATCCTCCAAATTACCGATTGGTGTGGCCACTACGTAGAGACGGCCATGTCCTTTTTCCGTTCTTCTCTCCATAAAACTTTTTCCATGTGCGATTATTAGTTGACATCCATATCCTGTTTCGGCTTAAATGCCAAATCAAAATATACCGGCAATGAAAGTTAAACATCATGAAAAGAATATTGATTACCGGCGGCGCGGGTTTTTTAGGCTCTCATTTGTGTGAACGCCTTTTAAAGGAAGGCAACGACATTCTTTGTCTGGATAATTTTTTTACAGGCAGCAAAAACAATATTGCTCATTTGATGGGCCATACGCATTTTGAAGTGATTCGTCATGACATCATCAATCCCATTTTCGTCGAAGTGGATGAAATATACAACCTGGCCTGCCCTGCCTCACCAGTTCATTATCAATGTAATCCCATCAAGACCATTAAGACCAATGTCATGGGCGCAATCAATGTTCTGGGAATTGCGAAAAGGACCAAAGCCAAAATCCTTCAGGCCTCCACCTCGGAAGTTTATGGCGACCCGGATATTCATCCGCAGATAGAGTCTTACTGGGGGCGGGTCAATCCCATCGGCTTGCGCAGCTGTTACGACGAAGGCAAACGGGCGGCTGAATGCCTGATGATGGATTACCGCAGACAAAATGCCGTTAATACTAAAATTGTTCGTATTTTCAATACTTACGGACCGCGTATGGCCGTCAACGATGGCCGCGTCGTCAGTAATTTCATCGTGCAGGCACTTCAAGGAAATGACATGACGGTTTACGGAGATGGCTCTCATACCCGATCCTTCTGTTATTGCGATGATTTAATTGACGGACTGATTCGCATGATGAATACCCCGGAGGATTTTTCCGGACCGGTGAATATCGGCAATCCCGGAGAATTTACAATTTTACAACTGGCGCAAATGATCATTGAACTGACCGGGAGTTCTTCGAAAATCGACTATCAGCCGCTTCCAGCGGACGATCCGAAGCAACGCCGGCCAGACATCTTGCTTGCCCAAAAACAATTGGGTTGGCAGCCGAAAACCACGTTGAAAGAAGGGTTGATTTCCACAATACAGTATTTCCGGGGCATTTTCCCATCAACTTAAAAAACGGAAGGAACAAGGGATGGAATTCAAAACAAATATTCTTGGCATCGGCGCAGGCTATGTCGGTGGTCCCTCTATGGTCATGATTGCCGCCAAATGTCCGGATTGTAAGGTCACGGTGGTGGATATCAATCCCCAACGCATCGCCGCCTGGAACTCTGATCAGCTTCCCGTGTATGAACCGGGGCTGGAAGAACTTGTCCAAAAAACCCGTGGTAAAAATTTATTTTTTTCCACCGAGCTTGAAAAAGCCATTTCGGAAAACGACATGATTTTTGTCTGTGTTAACACACCGACCAAGACCTTTGGCGCCGGAGCGGGGATGGCGGCCGATCTCCAATACTGGGAACAAACCGCCAGACAAATACTTGAAAATGCTCAGTCTTCAAAAATCGTCATTGAAAAAAGCACTCTGCCGATAAAAACCGCACAGGCCATGGAGCGTATTCTTAATTCCGGCAAGGGAAACATTACATTTGATGTCTTGTCCAATCCTGAATTTATGGCGGAAGGAACCGCGGTAAGCGATCTGGAAAATCCAGACCGGGTGTTGATCGGCTCCCGTGAAACCGAAAGCGGTTTGGCTGCCCGCGCAAGACTCGTGGAAATTTATTCCCACTGGATAAAACCTGAAAAAATTCTCACCTCCAATATCTGGAGCGCGGAACTCTCCAAGCTGGTGGCTAATGCTTTTCTGGCCCAAAGAGTTTCTTCCATCAATTCCATATCCGCGCTATGCGAAAAAGCGGACGCGGACATATCCGAAGTGGCCAAAGCAGTGGGTACGGACAGCCGCATCGGCTCAAAATTTCTTCAAGCGGGTGTAGGTTTTGGCGGTTCCTGCTTCAAGAAAGACATTTTGAATTTGGTATATCTTTGTCATTTTTACGGTTTACCCGAAGTCGCTGCTTATTGGGAAAGCGTCGTCAAGATGAACGACTATCAGCAAAGACGCTTTATTGCCAACATTCTTCGATCTATGTTCAATACTCTAGCCGGAAAAAAAGTCTGCGTGATGGGATTTTCCTTTAAGGCGGACACGGGCGACACGCGGGAAAGCCCAGCTCTTTACATCACGCGCATGCTTCTGGAAGAACATGCAGAAGTGGTCATTACCGATCCCAAGGCCCTGAAAAACGCCGCAGACGATTTAAAACGGGACAAGGGGAAAATTCAGTACAGAGAAGATCCATACGAGGCGGCTGCCGGTTGTCACGCACTGGTCATCCTTACGGACTGGAATGTATATAAGACACTGGATTATCAAAGAATTTATACATCGATGGTCAAGCCCGCATTCATTTTTGACGGACGCAATATTGTTGATCTGCAAAAATGTTTCGAGATTGGTTTTAATGTGTTTCCGGTTGGAAAACCGGCATGGACTCACTTTTAAATTTCAACGGATAAAATCGAAAGCGTTTTTGAAAAGACGAATATCCGTTTTGTCGGAAAACATCCGGACGGCGACAACATCAAATCGGGCGCTGATGCCGTGCAGCCTTTTTTCCTGAAGATACCACAGAGCCAATTGTGACATTTTTCTTTGTTTGGCAAGGCCCACCGCCTGCTCGGGATAGCCGAGCAAACCGGTTTTTCTGGTTTTGACCTCTACAAATACCAGGTCATTGCCGTTTTTGGCAACAATGTCGATTTCACCGATGGGACAACGATAATTCAATTGTGTAATTTCATAACCTTGTTTTTCCAGAAAAAGAGCGGCAAGCTTTTCCCCTTCCTTGCCGGTGGCAATTTTTTGCATGTGCTTTTTTTCTTTCATTCCGGCCAAACCATGATCGTTTGCTGAAGATTCATCGTCCGAACATGAAACGAGCGGCGATGAATTTTACACATTCCGATTTCCTTCAGAATTTTACGGTGTTCAAGTGTGCCATATCCTTTATTTTGATGAAAATTGTACTGGGGAAACTGACGGTGATAGATGTCCATAATTCTGTCCCGCGAAACTTTGGCGATAATGGAGGCCGCAGCAACGGACACACTGAGCGAATCGCCCTTGATCAGAGCCTTTTGTGGTGTTGGTAAAGCCAGCGTGTAGAGACCGTCCACTAAAAGATAATCCGGCGCCAGGGAAAGTTCCATCACCGCTTCACGCATGGCCTGAAGGGATGCCTGCAGGATATTGATTCGGTCAATAACATCTGCTTCCGCGACACCGATGCCGACGGCAAGAGCTTCCTCCGAGATGACTTTGTATAATTCATCCCTTTTGTGGGCGGTAAGTTTTTTGGAATCGTTGATTGCGGAATTTGAATACGCTTGAGGAAAGATGACCGCCGCGGCAACCACCGGACCTGCCAGCGGCCCGCGACCCGCTTCATCTACACCGGCAACGAACCGGTAGCCTTCGCCAAGCAAAAGCTTCTCGAATGTATCCATCGATAACGATTGAAAGGAATCAGTTGTTGGCTGCTTCCTTGATCCTTGCTTTCTTGCCTCTGAGATTTCTCAGGTAATAAAGACGCGAACGACGCACCAGTCCCCTTGTCGTCACTTCAATACGGTCGATGATCGGCGAGTGCAGGGGAAAAGTTCTTTCCACACCGACACCGTAGGACACTTTGCGAACGGTAAAGTTGGCTCGGCTGTTGCCCCGGCGCTTGCGGATGACGACACCTTCAAAAGCCTGTATTCTTTGTTTCTGGCCTTCGATAATGCGCACATAAACTTTTACGGTATCGCCCGTTTTAAAGGGGGGAATATCCCCTCTCATTTGTTCCTTTTCAACCAATTCTAAAACATTCATTGTATATTTCCTCCCACAATAGCCTCTCTATTATTTTATATTGTATTCGTCACTCTATCCAAAATTATGGCCACCGCCGACCGCACGGACAAATGATTATAATTCTGAATTCCCCGGATGGGTTCAAGGTGATAATCCGCGCTTTTCAAAATGTTTTCGGCCAATCCCGAGCCTGTGCCAAAAATCAAAAGACAGGGAAAATCGCTTTCCTGCAGAATCTGTTTCAATTGCCGACAGGTTAATCCTTTGCCCTGTAAGTTGGCGCCCGTGGCGATTATCCATGGCTTTTGCCCCTGGATGGCGGCAATATCCAAAAGCGTATCCTCCAGGCTGTGTTGTATGGAAACGATTTCAAAAGCTTCTTTTCTGCAGGGATTGAAAGTTGCGCCATAACCCTGCCGCCAGTGATCCATTATCTCTTCTGCCAGACGGCGCTGTTGCGCGATCGGGGTGATGACATAAAATTTCGCTACGCCGAACGTTTTTGCCGCACGGGCAATATCGTGCAAATCCATATTGACAACCGATGTGGCAACGACCTTACCTTCCCTGTTCAGTACCGGATAATGTAAAAGAGCGATATCAAGCATATACGCTTTCAGGACCTATTTATTCCTTAAAAAAAGGTTCGGACCCGGTAAAATCAGCGGATTCTTATCTTAAACCTTCCTGAAAATCAAGACTTTATATAAGACCGAGACGTATTTTTTCGAGGTTATTTTTATCTTCTTCGGTAAGCTCGACGTTTTCCAGCAGATCTGGCCTTCGAAGCCAGGTTCTTCGTATCGATTCCATTTTTTGCCAGCGTCCAATCTGTGCGTGATTTCCCGATACCAACACGTCCGGCACGCGCCATCCCCGGTAATCGGCAGGTCTT
>DAOLNX010000130.1:0-6488 GCA_035416785.1 Smithellaceae bacterium
CGTTTGACCTGGCCCAGCAGTTGACCGGTTTCGAACTGCTCAAACCGGACGGAGAAATCCCGGAAACGAAGCTCATTTCACCCGAGGCCCTGGACATCATCCGAACACAGGTGGATCCGCGCGGCGTTTTCACCAGCATGCCGACCTCTTAATTTGAATTTGAATAAGGAATAACGCGCCCGGCCACATCATTCCGGCCGGGCGCCCACCCCATTCAAAGCGCTTCGCAATGTCTTTTGATGACTTTTTGAAACTCGCGGCTGATGCCGTTCCAGTCCAGAATTTCAACACGGAAAGGAATATCCGATTCTTCAAAATCTTCCTTCAGGCGTGCCAGTGTATTGATGGGGATCATTTTTTTTTCTCTGATGACCAGATCCAGGTCGGAATAAGGCTTTGCTTTTCCAGAAACGCGGGAACCAAAAGCCAAAACCTCGGCACTGGAAACATGTTTCGCCAAGATTTGTTTAACAGATGTCAGATGATGCTCGGAAATGTCAATCATTTTTACTTTTCAACCTCCGAAGAAGCAATTGCGCATCTTTCAGAAACGTTTTGGCGGTTTCAAATACAAGAACCGCTTTTTGGCTGTCATAGATATGCGATGTTTCATTCCTTGCCGCCGCATAAGCGAACCATACCTCAACGTGATCAATCAAACGGTGTTCAGCCGCTATTCGAAAAAGTTCCTTACGAGTGGCTCCGTCAATGGATGCTCCCTCTCCGTTGATCTCAAGCCAGCGCTTCATAAATTTCCAGCACAGCTCATAGGTGAATTCAAAATTCTGTATGACTCCGGCGCGGATCACATCCTGATGGTCGCCATCAGCGCCGCTTGCTATTACCTTGCGGGACACACCAATAGCTCGTTTAAGAGAGCGAACGGCTTTTTGCAAACTGCTTAATTCCAAAGGCATGACGGTTTTCCCTCACGGCTATTTCTTTATCATGTCATTGAATTTCTATCAATAAATTAGTGTGTTGCACCTATATTCCGGGGCACATATTCCGGGACATCATTGACACGAAACTCCGGCAGGTCTATAATAAGAACAAAGAAGAAAAGCATTTTGAATCAATTCTGGGACCACAAGGGAGACGATCTTTATGGATGAGATGGTAACCCGGATTATCGAGATCGAAAGGCAATGCGCGGCGGCCGTCACCAAGGCCGAACAGGAGGCGGCCGAGCGGATAGCGAAACATAAGCTCGCCCTTGAAGAACAAAAAGAAACTCTGCGAAACCAGATCCTCTCTGATGAACATTCCAGGCGAATCCGCGCCGTTTCAGAGGCAAAAGGAAAAGCCGAAAACGCGTCAACCATTGCCACCTCTGAAAGGAAAAAAAATTTTCAGGATCCCGTCCTGAAACAGGCGATCCAGAATGACATTCTTTCCCTGCTTCTTGAGGCCTAGAAAACGATGCGTCATTTTGCCGACCCACCTTATCTTCATGCCCTTATTTACGCTTTGAAAAGCAGGCTTTACTCACAAAGCCACTATGCAGGGATGATTCGTGAACCGGAGACGATTCCCGGAAACGACGCGGGCTCGTCCAATCCGGCCGAAATCCGGGAAACCCTTTTCCGGCACGAAATCGCTCCGGTCCTTGCCATCGCCTGGGCACACGAAGAATACACGCCTTTATTCATCGCCTATCTCCGCCAATACGAAACCAACAACGCCAAGCTCCTCCTGGCAAAAGCCGCAGGTCATCAAACCATCAATCCGTGGTACGACATTGGAGTCTTCGCCCTTCTTTCAAAGGAACTGCTAAAGAAGGAGCTTTCCTGGCAGGATGTGCGCTCGCTTCTGGCCGAGGCCTATCAGGATGAAAAAATCAACAAGCTAACCGGCTACCGGCGGTTGACCCTTTACCTGGACTTTTGCACAGCCGACTCACTGTGCCGATGTGCGGATTTGCTCTCCGCAGGAGCTGCGGATCAATACCGGGAAATGATGCTCAAGCGTCTGGCCATCCTCGTTGTGATCTGGTCCAATCGCCTGAAAACGTATTATCGTTTTTCCGATGAAAAAATCGAAAGATTCCTGAAAGAGTCTTTATCTTTTGATTACAAAGGCTTAGAAAATCGGGTCAGTTTGGAAAAAGAAAATCTGAATCGGCGACTGGAAACAATGCGCGCGGCTACCGGACAGGAGCCTTCCGTTTCGGACATTGAACAAAATCTGGAACAGCATTACTATAACTGGATCTCCTCTGCATTCCATCGGGATTTCCACGCGATTTACAGCGTTGTCGCTTATCTCTGGCTTTTGTATTTCCAAATCCGAAATCTGTTTAAAATCATCGAGGGCAAGCGCTTCGGCATGCCCGCCGCAACGATTCTGAACCAAATGATTTGTGGAACGTGAGGCCGCAGATGTTTATTTCATCGGATATCCGCAAAATGACTCTTGCATTTGAAAAAACCTTTCAGCGGCAGGTGTTTTCGGCTCTGGGTCAGGCCGGCATCCTCCATTTGGCCCGCCTTCAGGAGAAAGACACAGCTTCAGAGGATGGCTTGCAAAAAGAGGAAGCCCTGACCAGAGAAATTCTTTCAGCCACCACGCGTATCCTGAATGCACTGAATCTTGAGCCGGACAATACCGAAAAACCCGTCCGACTGGTTCATGCCGGGGAGGATGAGGCGTTTGTATCCAAAACCATAAAGATATTGGAGCGTTCGGCAAGAATTCAGGCAAAAATCCGTGAAGCGCAAAATACACTGGCCAGAGATCTGCAACATGCCGAAGCGCTGAACAAAATGGGCATGGATCCAGTATGGTTTCAAAAGCCCGGAATTCTGAAAACCGTGTTCGGCACGGTAAAAGAGCAGAAAATTCAAACTCCAGAAAACAGCAGGTTCCTCCTGGTTGAAATGCATCCTTATGTGCTTGGCATCGCCATGCCATCGGATTATCCCGAAATGATCCGGATATTGCAGGAAAACGGCTTTGAGGACCAATCCGAGGAGGTCCGGCCGAATCCTCCGGCAATTCTGGAAAAACGAAATCACACCCTCTCTCTCCGGAGCGCCATGATTGAATCGTATATCAACCGCCTGAAAGAACGGGAAGGTCAGACGCTTTTACAAATCTACAGAGATTATCGGATTTATGAAAAAATGCTCTCCGCCATGCGTCTGTCCATAAATTCATCCCGGGCCGCATTTCTCACGGGTTGGATGGACATTCAGGACAAAGAAAAGCTCATCGGCATCATGCAGAGCATTTGCCAAAACCGATTCCTCTTGAAGATCACCAAGGATCCGGAAGCCCCGGTCCGCTTGCGTAACATACGGATTTTTAAGCCTTTCGAACTTCTGGTGAACATCATGGGCACGCCATCCAGCAATGAGCTTGACCCCACGCCGGTTGCCGCCCTGACCTATGTCATCATGTTCGGATTGATGTTTGGAGATCTGGGTCAGGGACTGGTCCTGATGCTGGCCGGCCTGTTTCTCAAAAGGTCCGGGCAAAAAAAGGCTCAGCAATTTTTTGGTCAAGCGGGTGAAATCCTGCTGGCCTGCGGCGCTTCGGCAGCGGTTTGCGGCCTTCTGTACGGAAGCGTTTTTTCCAGCGAACATCTGCTGCCCGCGATTTGGTTTCATCCCACAGAAGATATCCTGCGCCTGTTTTCCCTGACGATCCTGATGGGCGCCATCTTGATCATCATCGGATTTTCCTTGAATATTATCAATGGTTGTCTTAACGGCGATTATTTTGGAGCCTTGCTGGAAAAACGGGGACTGGCTGTCGGGATCCTCTATGCGACAGTTGTTGCAAGTGTCTTCTATCACCAGCAAACCGGTCAGCCCCCTTCTTTGTGGCTCATCGCCCCGGCGGTTTGTTTGCCCCTGCTGGCTTTTTCGATGAAAAGCCTCCTGGGACAAGCATTTTTTCAAAAGGCCAGGCCCCAGCACCTTGCGGAATATGTGGTTGAAACCTTTATGGAAATTGTGGAAATTGTTCTGGGACTCTTTGCCAATACGATTTCCTTCATCCGTGTGGGCGCTTTTGCGCTTTCGCATGCCGGTTTGAGCATGGTTACCTATACCCTTGCCGGCATGGCCGACCCGGCCAGGACATCCGTCGGCGCCGTCATCATTATTGTCATTGGCAATATCTTCATCATGGGTTTTGAAGGCCTGATTTGTGGTATTCAGTCTCTACGTCTTGAATATTACGAGTTTTTCAGCAGATTTTTCAAGGGAGAGGGAATCCCTTTCTCCCCGTTCACATTAGAAGCGAAAACATTGGAGGTGTGAAATGATCGAAAAAAAACGAACAGCGTGGAAAATGGGATTCATTTCTCTTGGCATGGCATGGTTTCTTGCTCCTGCCGCTGCGTTTGCGGTGGAGACCGGCCCGGCCGGCACCCTTCTGCAAGCCGGCGGATTGGCTTACATCGGTGCAGGCGTGGCGGTAGGATTGGCTTGTCTGGCCAGCGGCTATGCGGTTGCAAAAATCGGTTCCGCGGCGATTGGCGCGGTCAGCGAAAAGCCGGAACTAATGGGGAGAACCCTTGTCTTTCTGGGTCTGGCGGAAGGAATCGCCATTTACGGTCTGATTATTGCCATTATGATACTCAACAAATTGTAGCTATGCAAAATATATATGTTATCGGAGACATCCATACCGTAAGCGCATTTCGTCTGGCCGGGGCGAAAGGCATCGTGTCGGATACGGCCAATGCGAAAGCGAGGCTCGATGAAGTCATCAACAAGAAGAATGCCGGTCTTGTGCTCATCACCAATGAGTTGGTTTGCGGTCTGGAAGAACAGATTGCACGGATGAACCTCGATTTGCCGGATACGGTCATTCTTGAAATTCCCGGATTGGACGATTCTCCGGAATTTCGCAAATCGACCATGCGTTACGTATCGGAAGCGCTGGGCATTTCCATGTAACGGCGGGAAAAGGATCCATGATGGACAGCACAACTTTGGAAAACTCCATAAAACGGGAAGCCGAGGAAAGAATCCTGGCCATCCGGAACACAGAAGAACAGGAAATCGGGCGGCTTGATGAAATGCATCAGACCTGGGCCGCAAATTTCCGCATGCAAATCCAGGCTGAAACCGATGCGCAAATCCGGCAGGAACTAGTCAAAATAGAAAACAAAATGGCCCTGGAACAGCAGAAACGGTTATTATGGAGCGTCGAAAATTTCACCCGGCAAATGATAGAGGAGGTCATGTCGGAAATACGGAATCATCCCCTCTATCCACCATTTTTAATTTCATCTATCGTCCGGGCCGGAAAAAGCATCTCCGGCCAAATGGAAATCCGACTGACAAAAGAGGATCTTGGCTGGGAAAAAAATATTCAGGAAGCTGTCCGGACGGCCGGCATCAATTCTCCCTTGACGATCCGTGATGACTCCTCAATCCGATGGGGAGGATGTCTGGTCATGGATGAAAAAAGAGGACGCATTTTCAACCGGACCCTGGAGAGAATCTACTTTCGGAAATCGTCACTCATCCGACAAAGAGTTGTCAAGATCCTGGCAAATGTTGAAACGGGAAAACCCGCGCTTGCGCCAAGGGAGGAAACGTGGAAGAGCTGATGACAGGACAGGTCATTGCCGTAAACGGCCCCATCGTGAAAGCCTTGGGATTGCAAGGAATAAAAATGTTCGACATTGCCGAAGTGGGGCCCGACCACCTCATCGGCGAAGTCATCCGGCTTTCCGAAAAGATCGCCATTATTCAGGTTTATGAAGACAACACCGGACTAAAACCCGGCGACGGCGTGATTTCCTATGGCCGACCGCTTTCCGTTTTGCTGGGACCGGGACTTCTGTCCAATATTTACGACGGCATTCAGCGACCGCTCGTCGGCATCAGCGAAATGTGCGGCAGTTACATCAAAAAAGGCATCAAAATCTCGCCGCTGGATGTTGGAAAAAAATGGGAATTTCAGCCTCTTGCCAAAAGCGGCATGACCGTCCAAGGCGGAGTGATCCTGGGAGAGATTCGGGAAAGTCCGCTGATCATGCACCGTTTGCTTCTTCCACCCGGCATTTCCGGAACGTTAACCGACATCGCCGGCCCCGGAAGCTACACCATCGAAGAGACGGTGTTTACCGTGGACACCGGCGCAGGCCGTTACGAAGGAAAACTTGCCGCCTACTGGCCTGTCAGAAAACCACGCCCCATTCAAAACCGAAAAAAACCTTTTCAACCCCTGATCACGGGACAGAGAATCATCGACACCTTTTTCCCCATCGCGCGCGGAGGAACCGCAACAATTCCGGGAGGATTCGGAACGGGCAAAACGATGACCCAGCATGCGCTCGCCAAGTGGTGCAATGCGGACATCATCATTTATATCGGCTGCGGAGAACGAGGGAATGAAATGACCGACGTTCTTACGGATTTTCCAAAACTGATTGATGAGCGCAACGGACGGCCGCTGATCGAAAGAACCGTGATGATTGCCAACACCTCCAACATGCCGGTTCCCGCGCGTGAAGTCAGTATCTA
>DAOLNX010000131.1:0-6174 GCA_035416785.1 Smithellaceae bacterium
AAAACGGCATGATGGTAGATGCCCTGGTCAGTCCTAAAGAAAAGGGAGAAAGAGCGCTATCATCTCCGCTGGACAAAGGAGAAAAATTATAAAATAGCCAAATGTCACATCGAAATCGAAAACTTTTCAGGAAAATCCGTGGAATCCGTTTGCCAAGAGTTTCACACCAAAGTGTTCTCCATAAATCTTGCCGTTGCTTTGACACACCATGCAAAAGAGGTCGCTGCCAAATCCTGTGAAAAGAAAAAATATGCCTACCGCATCAATGTCGTCCAGGCATTATCCAAAATGAAGAATTCTCTGGTGCTTCTGTTCTTCCGATTGCATATCATGGACCTCTTGCATCAATTGTTCGATTTATTCGTCGCCACAACTGAACCCGTTAGACCAAATAGAAAATTTTACAGAAAACATACCGTGCGGAAAAGGAACATCTATGTGTACTGTAAACCAGTTCGTTAAGTCATGACATTGTTTTATAACGTGTGAATCCGCCTCCACTTCTTGAAGTGAAGAAATTCATTCTGTAACAATCCGCTTAAATATTGTCGGTGCGCCGGTAAAATTTAATAAAGTAATCCAGGCCGGAATAAACCGTCAGAAACAGGGCCGCATAAAGAATAATTTTTCCCACCAGATGCGCATCCAGTCCGAGAAACGGATAATGGATCATTAAAGCGGTTACTGCGATGATTTGCGCCAGGGTCTTTTGCTTCCCCCGGATACTGGCCTGGATGTAAATGCCTTCGGAAGACGCGATGCTGCGAATGCCGTCCACAATCAAATCCCTCATAATGATGATCACCACAATCCAGGCATCGATCCGTCCAATCGGAATCATCAGAATCATGGCAGAATTTACAATCAGTTTGTCGGCCAGCGGATCGAGAAATTTTCCCATGGTCGTGATCATATTGTATTTGCGCGCCACAAAGCCGTCCAGAAAATCCGTCAGGGCCGCCAGGACAAACAAAGCCGCCAGCGCCAGGCTCCAGAAGGGCCCGGGATCGGTAAGTAAAAAAAACAGAAAAGGGATCACGCTGATGCGCGTCAGTGTGATGCTGTTGGGCAGGCTGAATATTTCTCTATGTTTGCTCATTCCGCTTGGTCACCCGGTCAAGATCATCATTTTCGAAACCGCATTGCTTATTTTTTGGGAACTTTTTTCCAGTCCTCCAGAAACAGGGCCAGGCCCTTGTCGGTCAGAGGATGCCGAGCCAGCTGCTCGATGACTTTCAGAGGAATGGTGGCAATATCGGCGCCCATCAGTGCCGCATCCAAAACATGCTTGGGATGCCGGACGCTGGCTACAATCACTTCCGTATCGATGCCATAGTTGTCGTAGATATCCAGAATCTGCTGCACCAGTTCCATACCGTCAAAAGCAATATCATCCAGTCGCCCGACAAACGGGCTTACATAAGCAGCGCCGGCCTTGGCGGCCATCAGAGCTTGAAGGGGCGAAAAAATCAGCGTCTGGTTAACCGGAATCCCTTCATCTGAAAACATCTTTGTGGCTTTGAGACCTTCGGTGGTCATCGGAACTTTAATTACAACCTGTTCTCCCAGACGCGCCAGTTTTTTCCCTTCGGCAAACATGCCTTTGGCCTCAGGATTGATCACTTCCAGGCTGACCGGACCTTCCACAATTTCCAGGATCTCTTTGACTACGGCCTCAAACCCTCTCTTTTCTTTGGCGATAAGTGACGGATTGGTGGTTACACCATCCACCATGCCCAGGGCCAGCCCCTCCTTAATTTCTGCAAGATTTGCGGTATCAATAAAAAATTTCATAAAGCTCCTTTATTATTGGGTATTTGTTGTTTTTTCCGAAAGATACTTTTCACAGCATTCCCGGCTGCAAAAATATTGTGGCCGTCCGTTGATGTCCTGCGCATACGCTGAACTTCGGGGCACGTAAATCTTGCAAAAGGGATCCTGCACCAGATCTTCTTCCGGAGGCGGTGTATCTACTCTGTATCCTTTGACTTTCTGGGATTTCCCGTCCCGGAACATCTTGAAAATTCTGTACCCGATATAAAGCAATATCAGGATGAACAATAATTTCAGCATTTTCCTAAAACCTTCTCTGGTTAAATTTCACATCGCAGAACGATTTTTTGATCGTCCAGCCTGTCTTTCAATCCTCTCATCGAAACACCAAACGCCGGATGAATCGTATAGGAGGCAATTTCACACATAGGTTCCAGCACAAAACGCCGTTGATGCATTCGCGGATGCGGAACGATCAGGTCCTCTTCACAAATCATCTCTTGCCCGTATAAAAGCAAGTCCAGATCGATAACGCGCGGCGCACCAGGATATGTCCGGACTCTGCCCATATGGTCTTCCATCGCCTGAAGCGTCCGGAAAAGATCGTGTGCCGAAAGCCGGGTTTTCAATTCTGCAACGGCGTTGACAAACCAGTTTTGACCGGAAGACTCCATTTCGGTTTCCGATGCTCCGGGAACATCCATGAACGGTTCCGTTTTATACAAAGAGGAAAACCGTTCGACGGAAATGCCCGAAATCCTGGACAGTTCAGCAATGGCATCTTTGCATTGTCGCGCAGAATCTCCCAAATTAGACCCGATGCCGATGTATGCCAAAACACCGTTTTTCATCAAACCAGCTTACCGGGCATTTTTTAATCCAAGAACATCCTGCATGTCATACAGGCCGTTTTTCTGCCGTACAATCCACTGCGCGGCGCGAATCGCCCCTTTGGCAAAATTATCTCTGCTTTGCGCACGATGCGTAAATTCCAGCCTTTCGCCAATGCCACCGAACATGACCGTATGTTCGCCCACGATATCTCCGGCCCGAAGAGTTTGAATGCCGATCTCTTTCTTGGTTCTTTCTCCAATCAACCCCCGGCGCGTGTAAACGGCTTCCTGTTCCAGGTCGCGTCCCAGTTTGTCCGCGATCACCCGGGCCATCTGCATCGCGGTTCCGCTGGGCGCATCTTTTTTTAAATGATGATGCGCTTCAATAATTTCCACATCATAGTCATCCTGCAAGATGCTGGCGCAATACTCCAGAACTTTCAGAAGCACATTAATACCGACGCTCATATTCGGCGATAAAACACAACGCGTTTTTTCAGCAAGCCGGTGGATAATTTTGATTTCATCCGCAGTAAAGCCCGTCGAGCCGATTACGATGCTGCAATTTCTCTCGCTGGCAATGTCCAGATAGCGAAGAGAGGCTTCGTGATTTGTAAAGTCAATCACGACATCCGCCGCATCAATGCAGTCAGCCAGTTTATCGGTAACCAGCGCTCCGGTTCTGCCCAATCCCAAAGAATGGCCGACATCCCTGCCAATAATCGGATGACCAGCCACTTCAACAGCCCCGACAACCCGAATATCCTCCATGGCTGAAATCAAACTGATGATTCTGGCGCCCATTTTTCCACCTGCGCCGGTAACAATTGCTTTGACCATATCACGTCCCCCGCTAAATCATTGTAAAAAATCGTTACGAAATCAACCCGCAGCGCTGCATCACCTTTTTGAGCTTTTCAAAATTCGCGGGTGACATCGGGCAAAGCGGCAATCGGTATTCGTATTCAATTTTGCCCAGAAGCGCCAGCGCAGCTTTCACGGGAATCGGGTTGGTTTCCACAAAAAGGATGTCGAACAATGGACTCATCTTTGCATGCAAGGCCCTGGCGTCCGCCGCCCTGCCCGCCAATGCTGCATCCGTCAGGGACGCCATATCCGCAGGCACGATATTGGATACAACCGAAATAACACCTTTTCCGCCGATCGCCATCAGAGGCAGCGTTAATCCGTCGTCACCGGATAAAACATCGAAATCCGGCCCGCATAATTCAAGAACATCGTTCATTTGCTTCAAAGAGCCGGATGCTTCTTTAATGCCGACAATATTGCCGATTTTGGACAATCGGGCAATCAGCTCCGGCGACATGTTCACTCCCGTCCGTCCCGGGATATTGTATGGAATCACAGGAATCGGCACATTTTCCGCGATCAGCTGAAAATGCTGGCAAAGACCTTCCTGTGTGGGTTTATTGTAATAGGGGCAGGCAATCAGCGCTCCGTCTGCGCCCGCGTCAAAGGCGTGCTTCGTTAAACGCAACGCTTCCGCAGTGCTGTTCGACCCTGTTCCGGCTATGACGGGAACACGCTTCTTCGCCGCGTCAATCGTAATTTCAATCACCCGGTCATGCTCTTCATGGCTTAACGTCGGCGATTCGCCGGTCGTCCCGCATGGAACCAAACCGTTAATTCCCGATTCGATCTGGAACTCAATGAGCTGCCGAAGCGCCTCTTCATCCACCTTGCCGTTTTTAAAAGGCGTCACCAGAGCGGTAATGGCTCCTGAAAACATATAAAAATCCTCCTGAACTGTTTGTTACTGAAAATCTATCTCCACGGTTTCCGATACGCGACAAATACCCGCCTGGTCGCAAAACATCAAACGATAACTGTATATTCTGCCTTTTTCAACGGACGAATCCGCAAACGAATACAAATTGTTCTTTTTTTGAACCGTCACCCCGGTGATTTTTTCAAAGGCAAGCGGACAATTCCGGCAAACCTTTCCCTTTTCGCCCATGTCACTTTTCTCGATATTCACATAGTGGTTTTTTCGGTCCGCATTTTCCAATGACCAGGTCAGCAAAACGCTGTTTTCCTCCGTTTTTGCCACCAGGGTGGGAACGCTTTGCATCTGCATGACAGACGACGCTCTGGGCTCGGGATTGGCTTTTAAACCACAGCCGTTCATCAGGAAAAGCAAAAGGATGCTCCATAGAAGATTACTTTTTACCGAGATGATTTTCAAATTCCCGAATCCTTTCTTTGACAGCCGTTTGAGCGGTCCCCCCCGGATGCTTGCGCGCATTCACAGAATTTTCCGGCCGGACGCGAAAAACGATATCGGCCTCAAATCTTTTATCATAACGCTGAAATTCCTTCAGCTCCAAATCGGCAAACGCCTTTCGGCTTTTGTCCAGAGACGTCACCATTTTTCCAACGATCTCATGGGCCTGACGGAAAGGCACGCCTTTTTCCACCAGATATTCAGCCACATCCGTGGCCGTGGAAAAACCGCCGCTTGCGGCATCGTACATTCTGGCAGAGTTGAACCGGGTATGCGCCAGCATTTCCGTGAAAATCGACAGACAATCCTTAACGGTATCCACCGCGTCAAACAACGGCTCCTTGTCTTCCTGGAGATCGCGGTTATAGGTCATGGGCAGACCCTTGATCAGCGTCAGAATTGCAAACAAATCTCCGTAAACGCGCGCAGATTTGCCACGAATCAGTTCAGCAATGTCCGGGTTTTTTTTCTGGGGCATAATACTGCTGCCGGTGGTATAGGCATCGGATAATTCCGCAAAACCAAATTCACCGGTTGACCACAGCACCAGATCCTCGCAAAAACGGCTCAAGTGAGCCATCGTAAGAGATGCCGCAAAGACAAACTCCGCAAGATGGTCGCGGTCCGCCACGGTGTCCATACTGTTTTTACTGATAGACGGAAAATTTAAAAGCTCCGCGGTTCGCCACCGGTCAATCGGCAGTCCGGTGCCGGCCAGCGCCGCCGCACCCAGCGGCAGGACATTGACCCTTTTCCGGCAATCGTTCATTCTTTGCTCGTCGCGGGCAAACATTTCCGCAAACGCCAGGAAATAATGGGAAAGCAATACCGGCTGAGCCTTCTGCATATGCGTATATCCCGGCATAATGGTGGATATTTCCTTCTTTGCCATCCGCACCAGCTGTCTTTGTAAACCGGAAAGCAAATGGATCACATGGTCTGACTCCTCCCGTAAAAAAAGCCGGACATCCAATGCAATTTGGTCGTTGCGGCTGCGCGCAGTGTGCAACTTACCTCCCGTATCACCGATACGCCGGCTCAACTCGTTTTCAATGGCCATGTGAATATCTTCATCAGCCGGATCAAAAACCAGAGCGCCTTTTTCAATGTCGCGTAAAATGCTTTTCAAACCACGAACGATACAGGCCGCTTCTTCGGGGGAAATAATTCCCGAATCCGCCAGCATCGTCGCATGAGCGACAGAACCTTCAATATCAAAGCGATACAGCCGTGAATCATAGCGAAGCGAACAGGTAAATGCTTCCACACTTTTGGCCGTGGCTTTCGTAAACCGGCCTCCCCATGCCTTTTTTCTTTGCGCCA
>DAOLNX010000132.1:0-5836 GCA_035416785.1 Smithellaceae bacterium
TCTGAAGCGGCTTTGCAAAGCCCGGGTATAGCCAGCAGGCAGAAGATGAGAATCACACAGAAGAAAGATCATGGATATCTGGAAAACCACGAGGAATCCTATGAGATTACCGGAACAACTCTTCAGTTTCATCGGGCTTTGTCTCGTCCTTTTCGCCGGGCATGGCGGTGTCCAGGAAGCATTCATCAATAATTCCAGGACCTTCCGTTTGAACGCGCAGGCCGGTTTTCGCATTGACCTTAATAAATACAATACCTTCCGGCACAGGAAAGGATTCCACCGGCTTGTCCTTTAAGACTTTTTCCATAAAATAGAGCCAAACCGGCGCAGCCGCGCGGCCACCCACTTCCTGTCGGCCCATATTTTTTTCCTGATCAAACCCGATCCATACGCCGGTGATCAGAGATGGTGTAAAACCCACAAACCAGGCATCTCTCGTGTCGTTGGTGGTTCCCGTTTTACCGGCAACCGGTCGGCCGATGCTTTTCACTCTTCGGCCTGTGCCGCTTTCCACAACATCCTGCATCACGTAAGTGGTCATAAAGGCAATGCGGGGATCAATCACCTGCTCTGCTTCCACTCTGGTTTCCTCAAAAACATTGCCTGTGCGATCCACAATTTTCCGGATAAAGAAAGGTTGCACCTTTTTTCCGCCGTTACCCAAAACGCCATAGGCACGAACCAGTTCCTGCAGAGTAACGCCGGATGATCCAAGCGCAACAGACAAATTCCGTGAAAGCGGCGATTCAATGCCCATATTGATGATATAGGATATGGCGTAATCAATGCCAATGTCCTGCAGAATCTTGACCGTGACAACATTGCGGGATTGAACCAGAGCGGTGCGAATCGTAATCGGCCCCAAAAATTTCCCATCGAAATTTTTCGGTCTCCAAAAACCGTCTTCCTGCGAAGGATCTTCCAAAGCAAGAGGCGAGTCAACCACCTGCGTGGAAGGATTCATGCCCTTATCAAAAGCCGCTGTGTAAATCAGAGGCTTGAAGGCCGAACCTGGCTGACGGCGTGACTGAATGGCCCGATTGAATTCACTTTTGTTGAAATCGCGCCCGCCAACCAGCGCACGAATCGCGCCCGTTTTGATGTCCATGCAGTAGAGCGCTCCCTGGATCAAACCTTTTTTGTATTTATCGCGTTCTTCCATTTCCGAAAGCCCCTTGAGCAGGGCCTCCCGGGCGGCCTTCTGCGCCGAAAGATTGATCGTTGTGTAAATAGCAAGACCTTCCCGGTAGAGCACATCCGAACCGTACTTTTCCTGCACATAACGGCGGACATGCTCGACAAAATAAGCAGCTACCTTGTCTTTGGGTTTGACCGGCCTCAGTTTGACGGGCGCTTCAATCGCCTGGGTCATTTGCTCGGCGGAAATGAAACCTTCTTCTTTCATGCGCGTTAAAACATAAATTTGCCTTTGTTTGGCCCGATCGAGGTATTGAAACGGTGAGTATGTGGTTGGCGCTTTCGGCAAACCGGCCAGCATTGCCGCTTCCGGCAGGGTTAGCTCCTTGGCGCTTTTTCCGAAATAGCCAAGCGACGCAGCTTCTATACCGTAGGCGCCGTGCCCCAGGTAGATCTGGTTCAAATACAAATTCAGAATTTCATCTTTTGTCAGGTACCGGTCAATGCGGTAAGAAAGAATGGCCTCCTTGAATTTGCGGATGTATTTCCTTTCCGGTGTCAAATACATCAGTTTGGCCACCTGTTGTGTAATCGTGCTGCCGCCCTGCACGATTTTGCCTGCTTCGACATTTTTAAAAAAAGCGCGGAAAATGCTTCGGAAATCCACCCCCTGATGCTGATAGAAACGGGAATCCTCCGCCGCAACAAAAGCATATTGGGCAATCTTCGGAACATCGGAGATATTCACCAGTTTTCGATCTTCCAAAAAGAATTCGTCTATCAGCTCATCATTTTCGTCATAGACGCGGGACGCAATGCTGGGCCGGTAATCTTTAAGAGCATCAATGCCCGGCAGGTCACGGGTCAGCTCATTGAACGCATAGGTTGCAGCACCTGCCGCCAGCGCAATGAGCACCACAAAAAATGCTAATATTTTCAAAATTCTGGAACGTCTTGTGCCCTTGCTGACTTTTTGAATCTTTTTTTTGCGTCCAAACATCATGCGGCCCCTATGCTTCCGTTTTTTCTTCTTTTTTCCCGGCAGCGAACCTTGCCACAAATATGCTCACTTCATACAGGAACAACAAAGGTATGGCCATCAAGACCTGACTGAAAGCGTCTGGTGAAGGCGTGAGAATCGCTGCGGCAATAAACATCAGCAAGATGGCATATTTCCGATTTTGAGAAAGAGTTTTATCCGTTACAATGCCCAGTTTCGCCAGAAAAAAAATTAAAACCGGCAGTTGAAACGACAAGCCGAATCCCAGCAAAAACTTAACAAAAAGGGACAGATATTCGTTAAAGGAAATCATGGCCTGCAAGTATTGATTGTTGAAGCTGACAAAAAACTCAAACGCCGGGGGCAGGACGACAAAATAGCCGAAGACCACACCACCCAGAAAAAGTAAAGTGGAGGAAAGAACAAAGGGCACCACGTACTTTTTTTCCTGCGGAAGCAGCGCGGGCGAAATGAATCGCCATATTTGGTAAAAAATAAAAGGACTGGTCAAAACCAGGGAAGAAAACAAAGAGACCTTCATATAGGTGAAGAAAGCCTGGGTCAGCCCGGTATATATCAAATAGCTGTTTTTGGGCAAAGCCTGAGTCAGAGGCTTTGTAATAATCATAAAAAGGGTGTCTTTAAAATAATAACAGACAAAAAACCCGATCCCCAGTGCAATCAGCGCATTGCTCAACCGTTTGCGCAGTTCCACCAAATGTTCAGTTAAAGACATTTTTAAATCTTCGTTGGTTTCCATATTTTGCCATGTCGTTTGATTAGAAAGTTATTGATATATTTATGGATTTAATTTTTTAAGCATCTTTTCCAGATGACTCATTCCGGGTGGGATCAGAATCGGTCTTTTTCATCAGCAAAGAGTCCTTCAACCCGTCATCCTTTGCCGGCTTATGATCATCTTCCTTGAGGGCATCTTTCAGATCATCCGTAACGCCTTCGGTTGCTTTTTTGAATTCACTAAATCCTTTGCCAAGGGTTTTCGCCAGATCAGGCAGTTTTTTTGGCCCGACAATTAAAAGCGCGATAATCGCGATAATAATCAGTTCCTGCATTCCAATTCCGAACATGGGTTCAAAACTCCCTTCCTGTATTCATTTATTCCTATATATTGATTGCCGCATTTGTCAATGGATTTCATCTTGACGGCCATATCGCTATTCTATAGACAACCTTTATGACTCTGGATGAACAAATCAACGAATTGACAAATTCCGTATCGCCCGACCTGCTGGATTTGGCCCGTCCGGGCATCGTGCTGGTAGTCGCGGGCGTCATCATCGCCGGTTCGCTAACCGGTAAGCCGGCTTTCTATGCGGTCGGTCTGTTTCTAGCCCTGCTGGCTTTGGCCATCCGGCAGGTTACGCCGCATATCCGCAATGCGATCAGAGGCTTACGGGAGGGAATCAGGCAAAGCGGCTCCGTCGATATCACCATCAGGCAATGGCAGGATGCAGAAAACAACAGCCACGAAGACTATTCCGGGCGAATTATGCTGGACCGCCAGCCTCTGTGGCAAATGGATTTTGCAACACCCCAACACTGGCAACCTGAAAAAGGACAATATCCGGCACAACTCGTTTTTATCCGGGGCGTGGAATGGCCAGTCCTCATTTTGACCGAAAACGGACTTCTGTATCCGGCCTCAAGACCAAAACATCCGCAAACACATTCGCAATAATCTATTTTCAGAATCCCTGATCGAAGCCGATATATATCATAGCCCAGTCTTTTTCCTTTTGATATTTTCATTGCGTACCCTTAATCTACAGAATTCCACATCTTGTATCCAAAATCTCTTGTCCAAAATCTCCTTGACACACCAATCCACGTTTCCTATATTGCCCTCAAAAGAAAGCAAGTTTTACTCTATAATTCAGAAGATCATCATGAGTCCATACGCATCAAAAAAGAATCAGGGCGCTTTACACAAGGGATTGCCTGGGCAGCTTATTGGTTTTAGCCGACGGGATTTTCTGAAAGGTTCAGCCGGAGCTGTGTTCGGATTGTGCCTCGGCTCTTTGATCGGCGGATGCGGAAGCAGCAGCAATTCCAATCCCACGTTTCCGGTGCTGGTTTTTACGGATGTGCATTTCAATCCATTCTATGACCCGACGCTCTTTCCATATCTTAAAGCCGCGGACCCGGAACAGTGGACCACCATTTTTCAGGGTTCCGGCATCACCGCACCGTCGGTATGGGGAGAAGACGCAAACTACCCGCTTCTTGCGCTTGCCCTCGCGGGTATAAAACGGAATGTAAGGGCATCCCGGATGGTCATCTTTACAGGCGACATCCTTGGCCATTACTTTTCAACAAAGTTCTATGCCCTGAATGGTTCGAACGACCAAATTGCTATGCAGGCTTTTACCGACAAGACCATTGCTTTTTTCACCAAGCAGGTCCGCGCGGCTGTGGGAACCGTTCCCATTATGTTCGTTCTGGGCAATGCAGATTCCTATTCTCTCATTCTTCCTCCGGATGCAAACTTCTTTGGCAGTACGGCGGGATTTTATTACAGCCAATTTCTGCAAAGCGCCGCCGACCAGTCAACATTTCTGGCAACCTTCAACAGCGGGGGGTATTATTCCGCTGAACCGGAGGAAATGAACCTCGTTGTGATCGGTCTCAACACCTATGAATTTTCGCAGCCTTTCGGCATACTGTTCTCAACCGAAATCGATACCCAGCTTGCCTGGCTTGATGCAACCCTCGCTTCCGCGCAAGCTCGGGGAAAGAAGGTGTGGCTGCTGATGCATGTGCCGCCCGGAGCGCTCTATCCGAACTGCGTCATGACCAACGGCCAGCTCACGACCACCAAGATGATGTGGTATGCTCAACACCAGACGAAATTCCTGAACATTCTTGCGAAATATCCGGGTCTTATCACCTTTACACTGGGTGCTCATACGCACATGGACGAATACCGCATCATGCTTCCCGGAATCACCATGGAAATCACCCCCGGCATCACTCCATACTTCAACAACAACCCCGCTTTCAAGATATTCACCTTCTCCGAATCTACACTGATGGCCACCGATTATACCATTCTGAACTATGATCTCGCGTCGGCCCCGCCAATTTTCTCGGATTATTACACTTTTTCAACGGTTTATTTCATGCAGGGTTTTTTGAATATGAACCGGATGGAACTCTGCCCCCTGCTTCGCACGGATAGTTGGGTGCAGACAAAGTACAGAGAGCGCTATTATTCGGGACACGCCACCTCTAACACTTTTAACCCGATCCCGGACGAGAATTGGCCTATCTACTGGGCCGGCATCGGTAATATGGATGAGTCTAGTTTTGTTACAGCGGTCAATACATATTAATACTTTTCCAGCCTGGCGGTTAAAATTCAGCATATCCGTCCCGGACATCAGTAAATCAGTTATCCGTGGGCGTGAACTTGCTGAACGGGATGGCTTTTGAAATCATAAATCCAAAACATTGTATTTTCTCAATAATAAAACGGTAATAAAGAATAAAAATATTTTAGGGACAGTTCTGTGGATTGTTTTTTTCATCCTGCCGCCCACTTTAGCTTTTTCTGTTGTGAAAATCTTCGCCCTGCATTTCATCTTGTAATTTCTTCCCTATTTTCTTCTTTCATGTAATCCTTCGTCTATTGTCTTTGCGCCTTTGTCGAGCTTGCGCAGCTGTTGACCAGGAGACAAC
>DAOLNX010000133.1:0-5823 GCA_035416785.1 Smithellaceae bacterium
ACGATTCCAAAAACCATCCCATTTTTGACCCGATATAAATCCGTATAGGTTTGCGCTCCGGGAAAAACAGGTCCGCGCCAATCTATTTTCCTGGTATCCATATCCAGAATGTAAAGTTCAGCTTGCTTCGCTTTTCTTTCACCGCCTGTTCCCGGATGAACGGTTGAACCGCCAAGAAGTTTGTTTTTTGGCAAAGCGACAAGACTGTAGGTGGACTGATCAGGAAGAATATCAATATCTTTAATGATTTCTGAAGTTTGGGCTTTAGTGTCCCAGAACAGAAGGCCGCCTCCCGTATATCCATAACCGGGAGTTCCCGCTACAACAATCCATCTTCCGCCGGGATGCACCAGAAGTTTGTGCGGCCGGTTTATGATAGGTTCTGCGGTGGTCAGGCACAAGGGATTGGAATCTCTCTTTCCCTTCACCGTCCCCGTCCATTCCCTTTTTGGATTCCATTCCAGAAGGAATCCTTCCGGATAGCCACCGACATATAAGCGGGTGTCGTTTCGTCCCAGCGTGTTAAACTGACCGTAGGCAGCGTGTCGCATCCAATCATGATTGCCCGGAGAGTAACGAAAAAAATACATGGGAAACCAAACTCCGCCGCATATTGTTTTATCCGGACAGGTTGCTACCGATACAATGTTTGCACCTTCACTTTTGTAATCGAACGATATTTTCTTCGTTTCATGTGTTTTGGGATTGAAAACGGTCAAGAATCGTTGCGCCAGATTGAAGTCCGCCAGTTGCGTTCCATCCGGAAAAACTTTATGAAACAGAGCTTGTGTGGAGGCGATGTAGAATTTTGGCTTTTTCTCATTGCGTTTGCCATTTTTTTGCTTTTCTCCTTTGTAAAACTCGTATTCCTCCTCTTGGGCATTTTCTGACAACCGGCCATAAACCCGACCATTTCTGTCCCGATAGACAGAAGCATAACCTTGCCTTCGATTTGCTTCCGCAAACATCGGTTTTGACAGGCCGGTCAAAGGATCCAACGAAAATATTTGGCTTGCTGCCGTTCCAATACCCCAATAAATCCACCCGGCATTGTCAGCAGCGATAGTTCTTGGATATTGTTCCCATTTTTCTTTATGCAAAGAACCATAATCCCGAAATTCCCCTGTTTGGGGATGAAACGAAACCACACCGCTTTGGGGATACGTTGCAGACCAAATCAAACCTTGATCATCTTCGGTCATGCTCATGGCCATTTGAGGAGTCGTCTTTCTGAAAAATGTAAAGGCGCGCTTTACAGGATCGAATTCGCAAAAATGGCTGCCAAAATGCGTATAGAATTTATTTCGGGAAGACAGGATGGAGGCATAAGGAGAATCGCCACCGGTTGGAAAGGGCATCGGATGCATTTCGGTATTTCCCGTTTGGACATCGATTAGCAAAAGAGCATAGCCGCCGCGATGGTCAAATAACCAAACCAAAACAATATTGCGACCTTGTCCATCAACCGTCGCGACGGTTCCCCGGGAATGACTGATGGGAACCGCTACACCGTGATCCAAAAATCCGTTGCCCAAATCAACAGGGGCGGCATAACAGGGAAAAACGGACAGGATCATCAAAAAAAGCAGACTAACAAATGCCGCTTTTGTAAACGGAAAATGGAAACACTGCGCAGCATTGGTTTTCGAAGAAGAAACGACCATGATTTTCAATGCTTTTCTATAAGGGTACCGGCCTGCACCGTATGACAATGAAAGGGATTCTGCAAAGCTCTCAAAGGGACTAACCGTGGCCATCCAGACGTAAGCCATTGTTTTCTTTGATGTATATTTTATTGCACACCGAACAATGAAGTTCGCTTTCCAATTTCTCGCCACATTGGCACATCCAGCCGATTTGTCGGGCCGGATTGCCCACCATCAGAGCATAATCCGGAACGTCTTTGGTCACAACAGCGCCTGCGCCGATAAAAGCGTAAGACCCAATGGTATGACCGCAAACAATCGTGCAGTTGGCGCCAAGCGTAGCCCCCTTTTTGACGAGGGTAGGACGCACCTGGTCCATTTTGCCGATTTCCGCCCTGGGATTATAGATATTGGTAAAAACCATGGACGGGCCGCAAAAAACGCCATCTTCCAGCGTTACGCCTTTATAAACGCTGACATTATTCTGAATTTTGCATCTGGCGCCGATGACGGCGTCTGGACCGACAACAACGTTCTGTCCGACATTGCAGTTGGCGCCGATGATGGAACCGGACAGAATATGTGAAAAATGCCATATTTTCGTTTTTTCGCCGATTTGCACGTTTTCATCCACGAAAGCGGTAGGATGGGCGAAAAACGCATCGCTTTGTCGATCGTTCAGAACTTCCTGTTCACGGGGCACATTGCCTTTCTCTTTTTGTTCCAGGGATTTCTGACTGATCTCCAGGATTTTTAAAACTCTTAAGCCTTCTTCGCCCGAGGTGAAAGGTTGGTTTTTCGTTTCAACAGATGCGAGAAAAGCCCTGCATTCGGCTTTCAGGGGTTCTTCCCAAATGTCTTGAATATTCACAGGTACGCTTTCCGCTTTTTTGGGTACGGGAAGACCATTTTGCCAGTTGATGGTGTGGGGATAAAGAACCAGCTTGGTCTCAACAGGTTCCGTATCGTCAAAAACAAGCATGCCACTGCTTCCCACGATAACCAGCTTCTGCTCTTTATAGGGATTCAGCCAACTTACAAAGATGTGTGCGCCGACACCGGAAGGAAATCTGAGATTCGTGACCGTGACATCGGCAATTCGGGCATGAAGGAAATTGCTGCCGACAGAATCAATATAAGAAGGTTCTTCACCGGTCAAACTTACGATCAGAGAAATGTCATGAGGCGCAAAGGACCAGAGAATGTTTTCCTCCCGGCGGATTTTTCCTAAACTCAAGCGGCGGGAATAGATGTATTGAAGCCTGCCGATTTTTCCAGCCCCGATCATTTCTTTCAAACGGATGACGGCAGGATGGTAGTGCAGAATATGGCCGACAAACAGGATTCGTTTTTGATCCTTTGCCAGACGAACCAGCTTTTCCCCGTCGGCCTGATGAAGAGAAAGGGGCTTTTCAACAAATACATGCTTGCCGGACAGCAGAGCCTTTTCGGCCATTTCAAAATGCAGGGCGGCGGGAGTGGATATCACGACAGCCCGGATGTCGGCATGCTGAAGAATTCCGTCGACATCGTCAGTTACGGGAACATCCGGATACGTTTTAGACAGATCTTCACGAATCCTGGGATCTCCGTCGCAAATACTTTTTAGTGCGCCCAATTGGTAGAAATTACGGACAAGATTCTTGCCCCAGTATCCGGCGCCGATGACGGCTACGGATGGGGGAAGACTTGAAAAGTCAGACGAGGATCGGGAAGGATTCATGCTCATGGTGATTTCCTTTTGTGCAACATTTTTTACACTTGATATAGCTCCGCTTTCTGAATCACATGTCTTTCAAATGCATTCCAGGCAAGCCCACTTCTCTTGTATCGCCAAATCATGGATATCATCTACATTATTGAAAAAGGCATATCCGAATAACCTGTTTTATGCAAAGAATTTGACCTGCCATGCGGACAAAAAGAGGCGTGGATAAGAGGATCAAAATGCCAATTTCGAAAATAATATTTAAATATTAAATATTTCAACCTTCCAGGCAAAACCCTTGCTCAAACCGAATGCTCCAGATTCGCCAGGGAAGTTACAAACTCCACTTCCCGAGGAACTTTATAGGGAGAAAGAAGCGCTTTGCAATGCCGGATCATTTCTTTGTCATCGGCGCAATGCCCATCACGAAGAACAATCTGCGCCTTAACCAGTTCGCCGCGCATCAAGTCTTCCTTGCCTGAAACGAATGAGTCCAGAACAGCCGGATGAAGATTCAGGACGGATTCGACTTCACGGGGATAAACATTGAATCCGCTGGTAATGATCATTCTTTTTTTGCGACCCGTCAGAAATATGTACCCTTCTTCGTCCATTCTGCCCAGATCCCCGGTGTAAAGCCAACCGTCCCTGATGACCGAGGCGGTTGCCCCTGCATCTTTGTAATATTCTTTCATCACATTGGCGCCACGGACGATCAGTTCTCCTATCGTGTTGCGCGGCACCTCTTTGCCTTCATCGTCAACCATTTTAATGTCGATGTCCGTAAGGGCAGTGCCGATGGACCCCGGCTTGGCGACACACTCAATCCTGTTGAAGGAACAGGCGGGTGAAGCTTCCGTCAGTCCGTAGCCCTCCAGAATGCGCGCATCGAACTTTTGTTCAAAAAGAGGAATGAAATCCGGAGGCATGGCCGATCCGCCGGTGACGCACAATTTCAGGGAACGCAAATCATATTTTGCCGTTTTTTCGTAAAGAACCATACCGATGTAGAGACGGGGAACCGCGCAAATATACGATACTTTTTCTCTTTCAATGGCAGACAACAGACTATCCATCGTAAACCGGTCCATCATGACGGTGGAGCAGCCGGCCTGAATCACGTTCAGCATGTTTACCGTGGCGCCGAAAGAGTGGAACAGGGGAATCAGACAAAGGCCGATATCCTCCGGTTCTCTGCGGAAAATGGGTTGAATCATATTGAGCTGCGCACAGAGATTGCCATGCGTCAGCACGGCACCCAGTGGCCTGCCAGTCAGTCCCGCTGTATAAATCATTTCCGCAGGATCTTCGGAATCAATGTTTACGGATACTTGCACGGCATGATCTGGTTTATCGATGGCAATACGATTCTCCGGAGCATCAACAATCAAAAGGGAATGGCAGGTTTCAAGCTGATCCTGAATTTCACGGTACCTTTTTTCCTGACTCGTCATGGCAATGAGGATTTTCGAATCGCTGTTATTCAGCGTATAAAGGAGCTCGTATGGCGTTGACGCGGTGTTGAGCAAAACTGCGACCGCTCCGGATTGAACAATGGCAAAATAGCAATACACAAACTCCGGTAGATTGGGAAGCATGAGGGCAACCTTGTCCCCCTTGGTCATTCCAAGATTTCTTAATAATTGCGAAATATTACATACGGCCGAATGGAGCTGCTGGTACGTGATGCGTTGTTCTCCCGAAATCAGCGCGGGCCGCTGGGCATGCATTTGAACAGATTCCGCAAGCATTGTCGCCAAGTTGACAGCTTTCATAGATCCTCACTTGTTTTTTACGCTCCGTAACAAAGAATCCATTTTTTTTCAAGGACGTATCTGCAACAGAATCTTCACAGACGGACTCACAAGAGATGCCGGCTTATTCCTGGCAGGCAGCAAAAGCCGTTGGAAACGGTTGCTGAAATCAAACTGCGTTTTTTACTTGTCAGAGCTTTGTTTTTACACTATGTTCCTGCCACTGAAAACGGTCGGTAGCAAGTGAAAATTCCGTCAGTCCCGCGAAGGCGGGAATTCAGGAAGGAAAGGTCATGTCAATCATTATCGATGGAAATAAAATAGCGCAAGATATTCGGCAGGAAGTTCGGCAAGATACGTTTGTATTCAAGGAAACAACCGGGATGGTCCCGGGGCTTTCCGTCATTTTGGTTGGCGAGGACCCGGCATCCAAAGTATATGTGGGAAGAAAAGCCAAAGCCTGCGAGGAAGTCGGTTTTCTTTCACGCGAATATAAATTGCCCGCCGACACCGGTGAAGCAAAACTGCTGAACCTAATCAACGATTTGAATCAGGATCAGACTGTTCACGGCATTTTGGTTCAGCTTCCGCTTCCCAAACATATTGCCACGGACAAAATCATCGCCGCCATTGATCCGCACAAGGATGTGGACGGTTTTCATCCCTACAATGTGGGCGGTCTGGTCACCGGCTCCCCGCTGTTCATTCCCTGCAC
>DAOLNX010000134.1:0-5612 GCA_035416785.1 Smithellaceae bacterium
GAGAAATAAGAACGAAAGTTGTTTCCATTCCCTGACGGGAATTCTTCATGTCTGACTTTTGCAAGGGGTTCCAAATTAAATATCCGATACTAAAGTAGTTTCCATTCCCTGACGGGAATTCTTCATGTCTGACTCATCGCTACAGGTAAACAATTAACCGCTCTGTTAAGGGTTTCCATTCCCTGACGGGAATTCTTCATGTCTGACAGGACTGTATTGATCCCCATAGTCTCGATATTGCGTACCGAGGTTTCCATTCCCTGACGGGAATTCTTCATGTCTGACGTGCAAGACTAGACGAATTAGAGGAGGACTATATTGATCGTTTCCATTCCCTGACGGGAATTCTTCATGTCTGACGAGAAATAAGAACGAAGGTTAACTTCGACCTATATACAGTTTCCATTCCCTGACGGGAATTCTTCATGTCTGACACCATTCGTATCAGATACTTAACGTTGTTTCCAGCAAAAACCGCAAGAGGGTGATTTCTTGTATTGATGAAATAATTCAAGAACATAGGACGATCAATCCATTTCTTTCGCAAATCGTGGCATTTTGCCTGGTTATTTTTGTCGTTATCCCGGCCAAACTTCTCTAATGTGCCATTTTTATTGACGACTGTCTTTCGCAAATCTTGTGCGAAAAACTTTCTGAGCACGGTTTTTCGAAAACAGCCGATGGGCCGAAACCAAACACATCCGCAACATAATGATATTATTAACAATCAATAGAACCGTAACCGAACCGCCAAGGCATCCGGCGGATTGTTTTCGCAAATGGCCCCGTTGAAACCAACAACATTTGCGGTTTGCGAAAATTCCGGCGACGGACCGGAGCTTTCCCAAAAATGCCGGGCACATTCTAATAATATGATATTGTTGGACAACTTTCTTAATTTCGTCGCGCGGGATTTTGTTCGCAAACCTTTTGCACGATTTTTACCGCCGCCCTCATTATAATAGACATGAAAACAAACAGCCTGCTTTTGAAAAAAATAAGCGATTTTCACAATCTCCAGATGGCATGGCGGAAGGTATCCGGCAAGCGCGCGTCAGGTGGCATCGACGGGCAAAGCGTGGATGATTTTGCGCAAAATGCCTCAAAAAATCTAGCACGGTTGCAACAGGAACTCCTGGAGCAGCGCTATGAACCGGAACCGACCCGGAGCATTGCTATTTCCAAGGGTCCGGGAAAATCCGGCAGTCGGGAACTGGGCCTTTCCACGATAAAGGATAAAATCGTTCAGGAGGCCCTACGCTTTGTTCTGGAACCAATCCTGGAAAAATCATTCAAGGATTGCAGCTATGGCTACCGCCCGAACAAAGGGCCGCGCAAGGCCATTGGACGAGTGGATCATATTATCGACAATCTTAAACGCCGCTGGGTGGTCATCGCGGACATTGATGATTTTTTCGGTTCTATTGACCACAACCTGTTGACAGATCGTCTCCGCGCAATGCTGCAGGATGAAGAGGTGCTGCGGATTCTTCTGATATGGCTGAAAATGGGCACGGTGGATGGTGGCGGCCGCTGGCGTGATGTCTTTTCCGGCGTGCGGCAGGGCAATATTATTTCACCGCTGCTGGCGAATTTTTATCTGACGCCTTTTGATCAGTCCATGGAAGCCCGTGGTTATGCGCTGGTCCGCTATGCCGATGATCTGCGGATTTTTTGCGCCGACCGGGAAACCGCGCAGGCGGCACTCGCCGAAGCAACAGGCTATCTCCGGGAAAAACTCCATCTCCATCTCAATAACAACCTGAACCCGATTGTGCCCATCGAGGACGGTTTCTCTTTTCTAGGCATTGTTTTCCAGGGCGGCGGACATCTCATCGACTCCGGCAAACTGTCAAAAATGAGTGCAAAAATTGACCATATTTGCGCCGGCCGCAACAATATTCCAACAATCATCAAACAAATGAACGAGACGGTTCAGGGCTGGCGCAGATATTATGCCCAAGTTGTTGACGCAGGCGAATTGGTGAAGATGGATGATATTGAAAAACACGGCCTCCTGCGAGCAATGACCACGGCCTTCCAAAGGAAAGAATTCAAATCTCTGGATGAAGCGGAACAGTCACTCTCGAGCCTGGAGCTGATTGTTCAACGCGATGTCAAAGAACGGGAGAATTACCTGAAAGCCCTTGCTCAAGAGGCCCGCCTTTCAGCCCAGAAAAAGAAATCTCCTAAAGATAACAAGGGAGTGGACTGTCTGGTCAGGAAAAAGAAACGAGAACGTTTCCACAAAACCGCGATGGCTGCGGAAGTGGTGGTAAACACCCCCGGCTGCTTTATCGGCAAAGATTCGCACCGGGTGGTTATCCGCAAAGAACGCCGGAATATCGGGGAGATACTGGTCACCCATCTGAATTCGATCACGATTGCCGGACATGGTGTCTCTCTTTCTTCCGATGTCATTATGCATTGTGCCAACTCAAATATTCCTCTGCTTTTCTTAAGTCCAAAAGGCGAAATGAAAGCGCTTTTGACCGCCCCTTTTTCTGCGAACTCATCAATCGGCCTTTTACAGCTCCAGGCCATCAACTATCCTCCCACAGGCCTGAATATTGCCCGCCGTTTCGTCACGGGTAAAATCAAAAACCAGATGAATCTTCTTAAATACCTCAATAAATACCGCAAGAACGTAAATGGCGATTTCGCCGCCGCCGCAACAGAAAATCTGGCGCGCATGGAAAACATTCTGGAAGAAGCGCCCCGCATTACTACAGACGACTACGAAAAAGGCCGGGGGCAGTTGTTCAGCATCGAGGGGCGGGCGGCGTCTTGCTACTGGGACACGATCAAGGTGATGCTGAAAGACCGCTTTGATTTTCCGGGGCGCGAACGCCGTCATGCAAAAGATCTGGTAAATAGCCTGCTGAATTACGGTTATGCAGTGCTTTCCGCCCGTGTGCATCTGGCGATTACCAAAAGCGGCCTTTTCCCCAACATCAGTTTTTTGCATTCTCTTGCCCACGACAAACCCACCCTTGTGTTTGATATGATGGAAGAATTTCGCCCACAGGTGGTTGATCGGACGGTCTGGACACTCTTGAGCCGACGCGAAAATCTGACCGTAAACGCCGACGGCCTGCTTGCGGATGATACTCGCAAAGCCCTGATTGCCGCTCTCCAGCAACGTTTGGCCAGTCTGGTGCGCTTCCGGGGCAAAGAACTGAAACTGGAAGAAATTATCCAGTTGCAGGCCCGCGCGCTGGCGCGTCACCTGGAAGGGAAAACCCCTTACCGGCCATTTCTGGGGAAGTGGTAAAACCAGTTTTACTTTCATGATCTTACGGTTCTTCTCGTCAAAAGATACTGAACCATCAATTTGTTCAATTGGCTTTTATCATCCAGAAGACTCATTCCTATCTCCATCGGATCTTCCCGCGCGGTATCCTCAGCTTTATTCACTGCTTTTTTAGAATCAATGCCGCCGCGGACTAAAACAGGAAGAGCAAATCTTCCCATACCCGTGCGTGTCACCGCTATAACCTCTGCGCTGATTTGTTCCAGATCATTTTCATTTAAACCTATCTTGCAGGAAATACCGATATAGTGACCCATCCAAAGAACAGCCACATCCAGATCATTGCGAAAGTGAACTCCGTCCGGCTTTTTGTGCAGCCAATCCCATTTGAGACCGACTACTATATCCTGTATATCTCTTGCGCCCGCACTTAAAAATGCTCCCGCCACAACCTCTTCAAACCAGTGCCCCATGTTTGGCGGGCTTTTTATCCACCCCGTTTCCACCCTGCCATTATAACAGGCCTCAAATTCAAGAGATTCGCCTGCCGCATTGATTTTAAGACACTTGATGTAATTTGATTCATCATGCAGCAGTCCTTTTTCTCCAGGCTTCCATTCAATTTTTTTTGGCAACCAGCCACCTCTTTTTGCCGCGACAATTTTTACAATCACTTTCCGCATGTTGGTCAGCAAATTGATTTTGCCCTTAAGTTCAGCCATATCCACGCCCACTTCAGCCAATTGCCCGCCCACAATGCAGGAGTGCAAAGCTATCGGGGGATAGTCGAAGGAAAGACCTGATTGCGCCATGTCTCCGGCAATCGGCATGGCTTTTTGCTTTTGATCCACAAGTGTCCAAACGGTGGCAACAGGCAGTCGGGCCAATTGCCAGGTCTGCGCCTTTGTGCCCGGCGTGGCATTCATAAACCACACGTTATCCCGTATATACGCAATAAAATCATCCTCCTGTCGCAAATTCCCCCGCATATCCATGGACCAGAATGTTGCCTTGTGCATCGGCATATCGGCAAATTTCCGTCGAAGTCGGGATGCGTAAGAACAGATTGTGGGATTTTCGGCGTCAATTAAAAAAATGACCTCCCGGGGTTTGTGCGTGTATAGCGCTTTTAATGTAGGACTTGGGTCTGAACCAAGCGCCAATATGAGATTAGCACCGTTCCACTGGCTGTTTTTTGTTTCAATGATCGGACCAGTTGAAAAGTTCATCGGCTTTTCATTGTGTCCCGGTATTCCATCTCCTAGATTCTCTTCTGTTTTTTGAGAAAATCGTTTTTGGGCTTCAAGCTGGTTTTCGGTTTTTTCAATGAAGCGGACACTTGAAGCTGACAGACGATGAAGCGTTTGACCGTCGTTTGTCCAAATAATGAGATCGGGATTCAGAGAATTCAACCAACCGGGTGTTTCCTCGATACATTCAATCAGACGTGCCTGCTGCTTAACACGATGACTTTCCTTTTTTTGTTCAAGCCCCTGTGTGCGGTTATCTTTCCAGATACGATAAAGTCCAAAAAATCTGCCATGCCGTTCACAGGCGTATTCCAGATACAGAGTTTGTTTGCCGCCGGTGATTGTGACGTCTTCTGCAATTTCACCCGGCCCCGCTGGTTCCTTGCCGTTATTTTCTTTCAGGCCGTAGAGTTCAAGCAACTGTTTAAATCCGATATGAGACAGCTCCCATCCTCCGGGATTGGTCAAATTATGGAGTTTGCGGTTGTCCGCGTAGATGGCCTGAAAGCGGTGATCGTTTTTCAGGTGGTAAGAAATAAGCGCCACCTGATAGTTCAGGCCGGGTGAAATATCAAAATAAACCGGCTGCGAAAGATCAGGCTTATCCAAGATGTTTTTGATCACATTCCAGACCAGATCATTGCCGTCGGGCCTGGAAACATCTTCCGCTATGACCCGTTTTTTGATCATTTCAGCCGGAAAACCCAAATCGTTGCGCAGATATAACTCTAAACGACTATACTCTGATGTTGTTTTTTCCGTAGGCAACAGAAAAATCTGTTTTAAATCCGCCTGTTCCTTAAGTGTTTTGGTGGTTGTGGCCACGGCGGCGGGCTGCTGCCCGACCATGCTGATGAGTGTGCTCATGCAAAAGTCTCCCTCTGTTTCATTATCTGACTAGTCCAATCATGTTGATTGCACCGAAATATTTTGTGTTTTTTCGACGCGAGGGATCCATCCGACTCGGTGGGGATGTAAGGATCATTCGCCGAACCGTCCCTACAGTTGTATTATTTTTTACGTAGCGCGAATTTTCAAATCCGCATAAAGCGGACATGAATGTCCGCACTACATCATTTTTTTGGATCACCCGACCCGGCGGAATTATT
>DAOLNX010000135.1:0-5583 GCA_035416785.1 Smithellaceae bacterium
TGGAAATTACCAGCAAACGCGAGATGGATGAGGCCAGAGGCAAGAGATCAGGATTATATTTATTACTTGGCTAAAGTAACGAAAAGTGTTACTTTAGGCAAGCGTTACATCAATGGTTGGGAAATATGCATGGACAAAAATTCATATCTGAGTTGATGGCAAGCGGGCGTTACAGCTTAACCACGGAAGAAGCAGTCAGCGCTTTAGGATCTTCAATGGTTGCGACTCGCGCGGCACTTCGGCGTTTGCGGCAAAAAGGCGAACTGGCCATGCCGTATAAAGGCTTTTACGTCATTGTTCCCCCGGAATTCAGAAATATTGGTTGCTTGCCCGCAAGCCATTTCATCCCCTACCTGATGAATCATATGGGAGAAAAATATTACGCTGGTTTGCTCAGCGCAGCCGAATATCATGGAGCGGCTCACCACCGTCCCCAGGTCTTTCAGGTTGTCGTAGCTAAAAACAAGCCTGAAATCATTTGCGGGAAGGTGCGGGTTGTGTTTATTGCCAGAAAAAACATGGAAAAGATACCCACCCTGGATTTTAAAACCCCTAGAGGATACTTGAAAATCTCAACGCCTGCGGCAACCGCTTTTGACCTTGTGGGTTATCCGCATCACGCGGCGGGATTTGATAATGTGGCAACCACCCTGACTGAGCTTGCTGAAAAACTTGATGGCAATGAATTGATAAAAATAGCAGAGCTTTCGCCGATAGCATGGGCTCAAAGGCTTGGTTATCTTCTCGATCTGGTAGGAGCACAGAATAAAACCGAAGAATTGGCGGAATATATTGCTCAGAGGAAACCTGTGATGGCGCCGCTTGTTCCATCAGCGCCCCGCCAGGGGATAAGCCGATTAAAACGCTGGCAAATCATGGTAAATGCAAAAGTGGAGGCGGAGGTTTGATCCCCCAGGACTTTATAGCTGAATGGAAAAAATCTGCCCCCTGGCTCGAAACGTATCAGGTAGAGCAAGACCTAATCATCAGCAGGGCGCTTGTCGAGATGTTCAGCAATTCTTTTCTGGCTGAAAATCTGGCTTTTCGCGGCGGCACGGCGCTTTTCAAACTTCATATGGCCCCATTGCGCTACTCTGAAGATATTGATCTGGTCCAGGTGCATGCCGGTTCCATCGGATCTGTCATGGATGCCATTCAGAAAAATCTTAATTCCTGGCTGGGCACCCCAAAACGCAACAGGTCTGAAGGAAGGGTAACATTGACCTATCGGATGCTCTCTGAAGAAGGAGTTCCTCTAAAGCTCAAAATAGAAATAAATACTCGTGAGCACTTTGCCATCCTTGGATTTGAAAAGCGAAACTTTGCTGTCCGATCCCGCTGGTTTTCCGGAAGCGCTCCTATCCTGACATATCAACTTGACGAACTGCTGGGCACGAAAATGCGGGCGCTGTATCAACGGAAAAAGGGGAGAGACCTTTTTGACTTGTGGAAAGCGCTGACAACGACCGAGGCTCAATCCAATCGGGTGATTGATTGCTTTTTGCAATATATGGAGCGCGAAGGGCACAAGGTGTCGCGTGCCGAGTTTGAACAAAATCTGCTGGAGAAGATTAATGATCCCCGGTTTTTCAATGACATCAAGACGGTGCTGATAGAGGATGGTGATTTTAATTTTCATATCGCAACAGAATTTGTCATGAATCAATTGGCGCCCCTGATTCCAGGAGAGTCGTGGCAAGGGAAAGCACAAAGGTAGATTTTATGATTTCGGCTAAACTCTTAGACAATCTGCGATATGTCTTTGCCGAGGGAAATCAATGATTCCATCCGTCCTTTCCAATCAGGTAAGAAGAGGCGTTGCGGATTTTCTCCGGACGACTTTTCCTGTTTCCACACCGTTTTATCGCGGTGTGATGGAAAGATTTCTTGGTGAAGACGGCGGCGGTATTTTCAAGGGGCCATATATCTCGATCAAACTGCCCTACCGAACATCCGCGATAGATTCAGATTTCTTTTCCGCCATTTCTCTTTCCTTTCCTCCTTATTTGCATCAGGAAAAAGCGTTTCGACGCCTTTCCGGGATGCAGCCGGCCTCCACGATCATTGCCACCGGCACCGGCTCTGGTAAAACAGAATGTTTTCTCTATCCAATTCTGGACCATTGCTGGCGGCATCGCGGCGAACCGGGCATCAAAGCGATTATCATTTATCCCATGAACGCTCTGGCCACGGATCAAGCCAAACGCATGGCCAAACTTATTTCCGAAAGCCCGCGTCTGAAAAACCAGATGAAAGCCGGGCTCTATGTGGGCGGTCAGCAAGGTGAACACACTGAGCAGGTTATGGGCCCCGGCCATGTTATTACGGATCGCAACACCATGCGCTTGTCTCCGCCCGATATCCTGTTAACCAATTATAAGATGCTGGATTATCTATTAATTCGTCCCAAGGATTTCCCGCTGTGGAAAGGCAACGGGCCGGAAACATTAAAATATCTGGTCGTTGACGAAATCCATACTTTCGACGGCGCTCAGGGCACGGATCTGGCCTGTCTGATTCGTCGATTGAAAAGCAGGTTGAAGACGGAAAAGGGTCATCTCTGTTGCGTCGGTACGTCCGCCACATTGGGCGAGAAGGAAACGCAAAGGATTTGCGATTACGCGAAAAAGGTTTTTGGCGAGGATTTTAACGAAGATGCCGTGATTACGGAATCGCTGATTTCCGCGGACGAATTTTTAGCGGACAGTCATATTGAGCGCAGCAATATTGTGCCGCCGGAACAGATGGATGCATTGAGTCCGGATCGCTATGAAAATGAACAGGCTTACCTTCGTGCCCAGCATGTCCTTTGGTTCGGGTCGGCCATGGATGACGATGACGGGAAATGGCCGGTCACCCTGGCAGCAAATTTAAAAAAACATGGTTTCTTTTGGAAACTGGTTCTTTCTCTTAACGGCCGGATTGTTCCGCTTGATGAACTTATTCAATTATTTGATCGGTTTATCCCCGAATTTGCCAACGCGCCTCCGGAATACAAGCAGCGCGTCATGGACAGCATGATCGCCCTGATTTCGGCCGCACGGGCAAACGGGAAAAATAAACTTGTGCCTTTTCTTAATGTCCGGTTGCAGCTTTGGCTTCGTGAGCTCCGCCGGATTGTCGGCAACATCGAAGATCCGCCTGCTTTGCGTTTTTCCGATGATTTAAAAGAAGAGGACCAGCGCCGCCATATACCGGTTATTCATTGTCGGGAATGCGGCGCAATGGGCTGGGCAGGAACGAAGCGAGAGCAGGATCAGAATATCAATCCGGATTTACAGCACTTCTATACTTCTTTCTTCCGCTACAGCCCCACAGTTGTTGTTCTCTTTCCGGACGACACAAAAGTGGAAGAAGACGGTCAGAATGAATTTGGTTGGATTTTATGCGGCAATTGCCTGCATGTTGCGATGGGTAAGCACATCAAGGATGCTTGCCCCGCCTGCGGCGGCAAAGAACACTTGATTCCTGTCTTTATGCCGCGTTTAAGACGACAGAAGGAAAATAAAGTTGTTGGAAGCCATGATTGTCCATATTGTCAGGGCTATAACAGTCTGACAATCCTCGGATCGCGCGCCGCCAGCCTCACCAGTATTGTGATTAGTCAACTTTATGCGTCAACATTTAACAATGATAAAAAGCTCCTGACCTTTTCCGACTCCGTCCAGGATGCCGCTCATCGGGCAGGTTTTTTTGCCGCCAGGACGTATCGTTTCAATCTGCGTGGGGCGATTCAGAAATTCATTGCCCAACAAGCGTCGGAACTACCACTAACGGAAATTCCAGATGAATTTGTGAATTTCTGGCTGACGGAACTTGGCATCGAACGTTTTATCGCCACATTTCTACCGCCGGATATGGCCTGGTTCGATGACTACGATATGATGGTGAAGACAGGGGAATTGCCGGAAAGCTCAACCCTTCTTGACGATCTGAAACGACGCATCGGATGGGAGATTCTCTGTGAATACGGATTTAACAGCCGCATCGGGCGCACACTGGAAAAAACGGGGTCGTCTGTGGCTTTTGTGCAAGGTGAAAAGCTCCGGATTGCGGCGACTGAGCTTTGTGAAACGCTTAGGAATGAAATCGGAATTTTAAGGGAACTGGATCAAAATATCGTTTCAAAATTTTTGGCCGGTATTCTGAATCAGATGAGGACAAAAGGCGCGTTTTTCCACCCTGCATTAGAGACTTACATAGAAGGTTGGGGCAACACTTTTATCATCAATAAAACATTACACTGGATGCCAAGTTACGGCAGGTTTTCCAGAACACCGTCATTTTTGACGAAAAAGCGGGGGACGCGATTTGACGTCCTCTTAAGTTCCGGCCGGTCAACGCTTACATGGTATGAGGACTGGCTGCGCAAATGTCTTGGATCGATTCATCCTCAACTTATAGAATACCGTGAAGCCATCTTCACGCATGTAATCACGGCCCTTATGAACACCGGTATATTCAATGAACGTCAGGTTAAGGGATTTCCCGTTTGGGGCATGAACGCGGATCATTTCCATGTCACCGATCGCGTTGTTCAGTTCAGATGCCGGGAATGCAGTCATAATGTTTCGGTTTCTGCTGTGGAGGCAGATCTGTGGCAGGAGACGGCCTGTCTTCGTTTTTCATGCCGGGGCAAATACCTTCGGGAGGCGCCTGCCGATGACTATTATCGCCATCTTTACGCCACGGGAGATGTCCAAAGGGTTTTCACGGAAGAACATACTGGTCTTCTAAAGCGTGAGAAAAGAGAACTGCTGGAACAGCGCTTTATGCTGGAAAATCCACCTCCCGGCGCCCCGAATCTTCTTTCCTGCACCCCGACGCTGGAACTGGGGATTGACATTGGCGATCTCTCCTCTGTGATTCTTTGCTCCGTTCCACCGGCGCAAGCCAGTTATATGCAGAGGATCGGCCGCTCGGGGCGCAAGGACGGAAACTCGTTCAACTTGACGGTGGCCAATGGCCGCCCGCATGATCTGTATTTTTATGCGGAACCGGAATCGATGCTGGCCGGCAGCATTGAACCGCCCGGCTGCTTTCTCGACGCGCCGGTGGTTCTGGAAAGGCAAATGACGGCATTCTGCTTTGATAATTGGATCGCTTCCGGCATTTCCGTAACGGCCATTCCCGATCATTTGGGCCAGGTGCTCAACCAGCTTGGCGATTATGAAAATAAGAAAAAGTTTCCGTATAATTTCATTCAATATATCGAGCATGCCCGCGGCCAACTTCTGTCGGATTTCTTTGCCATGTTTCAGGATTCGCTCTCCGATCAATCCAGAGAGCATATCCGTGGTTTTGTATACGGCACCGCGGAAGTTAAAAGCAGCCTGATTTTTAAAATCATCGACCGACTGACCAGCATCCATAAAGAACGCGCAAATCTGCGCAAGCGGGTGCAAAAGTTAAATCAACTGATCAAAGAAAGGGAAAGCAATCCCATCAAGGATCAGAACTACGAAACCGAGATGGACGAACTCTTCCGGGAAAAGGCGGCTCTCAACAGCATCATCAGAAGGATGGGAGAAAAGGAAACATATAATTTCTTTACCGACGAGGGTCTGTTGCCAAACTATGCTT
>DAOLNX010000136.1:0-5520 GCA_035416785.1 Smithellaceae bacterium
GGTCAAAGAGATGGAACACGAAGGCAAACTCATGATCGCCGACGATAAAAAGTAAAGCAAGTTGAAAGAATAAAATTTGAAGAGGCTTGGAGTAAAAAACTCCGGGCCTCTTTCTTTTTGTGAAGCTTGTTGATTATGAAACCCAAGCTTTAGTAAAAAATATATTGAAATATGACGGGTTCGTTTCTCACCGAGTCAAGTATCCCTGTTTATTATAATATATGCCATGCGTATCATTATCTTTCTCCTATTTTAAGTCTCGCTTTCAGGTACTAAAAATAAATTCTTCTTGACATTTATGTCAAAAATGACATATCTGCTATACAAAACATATGTTACATATAGCTTATGCTTTGTGTAGCATGATGATTTCGGGAGGTTTTTGACTGTTTTTTAAACTGTGCACATGATTAAAATTCAGTTCAGATAGTTTAAGTGATTACGTTGATTTTCCAGTTCGCTTTCCCAATTGCCATTGTTTTTTATCTGCTCGGTCTGGTTTTCTATCTCTGTCGTCAACCGAAAACCGGTTTCTATACTTTTCTTATCGGTTTCATTTCGCATACCCTTTTTCAAATAAGCCGTGGCCTGTCTCTGGGCATCTGGTTTGTCAATCCTGTTTTTGACGCAAGCTATTTTCTGCCCTGGTCGATGGCTGCCATCTGCCTGATGATGCGATTCTTTTCCAAAAATGAAGAGATCCGGGCGATTATTGATTCAACGATTATTCCTGTCAGCCTCTTTTCCGTGCTGGGCTTGTTTTTCCCCCGGGGAATCATGCCTTCCGGACCCCAGCATCAAACGATCCTTGTGTCGGTATATTACAGCATCGACATCATTGCACAAGCCTGTTTTATTCTTGGTGCATGGTTTGCTTTCTTCCATTTAAGAGGAAAAGATCAGGATAAACTTTTTAATTCTTTGATCGCTGCGGGATTTATTTTTTACAGTATATCCCAGGTTGTCGGAGCCTACTGGGCCTATCTGGGCTGGTCTCTTCCGATGCACTGGAGCACCAAGCATATACAGTCGGCTTCCATCTGGTGCTACTATGCCGCCGTTTTACATTTACGGTATTTCCCGACCTGGAACTCAAGACATGAATCCTGGTTTGCCCTGGGTGGCGCAGCGCTCCTCCTTATTTTTAATTACAGCGTTCAATTAAGCGCTTTCAGTTTCCCCAGGATAGGAGGATAGACGCAGTGATGAAACAAATCTGGAATTTCTGCGGTGATATCAAAGTCAATTTCTGGCTTATCTTTGCCATCTCTTTAAATCTGGCCGCCGGCGCTTATTTTATAAAATTTAATCCGAGCCTCTTCAAGCCGTTAAATCATTCTCTGGTTCAGGACTGGTTTATCCAGTACGGGCAATATCACATAGGTCAAAGTTCGTGGGTTGTTCTTTTGTTTATTCTCGCATTTTTTCTGGGAGTCAACACGTTTGTCTGCGCGGCCAAAAGAATAGCCCAACTATGGCCGCAAAGAAAGCAATCCGGGTTCCGCGTGTTTTCTGTAAAAATTGCTCCGTCCCTGATTCATTTTTGCTTTTTATTTATCCTTGTCGGGCATTTTTTTAGTCTGATTGCAATCTATGAACAGAATGTGCCGGTTCGTTTGAATCAGCAAATCGCGTTGCCTGAAGGCATCAGTATAGAAGTGGTCAGCCGGGAAATTGAACGTTATACGGCGCCTGCGGCTTTTGAAGGAGCATTAAAGCAGTGCAGCATCGTGCTGGAGCTTCAGGGTCCGCAAACGTCAGAGATAAGAGAACTGCGGGTCTTACATCCGATATACTGGCAGGGAATGAGTATCCATTTGGATATTATTACAAAAAAACATTCACAAGAAAATGCGGCAGATCAGGAATTAATGCTGATCATCAAAAAAGATCCGGGTGTGGCGGTGGTCATTGTATGTTTTGCCGTCCTGTGCCTTTTGATGTCCTGGTATTTTCCGCAAAGAAAAAAAACCTGAGGAGGAAACTAACCGGATGAGAAAAAAAGTTGTGCTGTTGTCTTGTTGCTTCATGTTGCTTCTCATTTTTCAGGCGAAGGGATGGGGGGCAGTCTCTTCTTCGGGCTTCAGTATTTCCGGCGCGGTTCAACAGCCGATTCGACTGGCAGCCGAAGACCTTGCCAAATTTCAATCCAGTACCGTTCGTCTTAATGAAGTCGATAGAGATGAATTCTATTCCGGTGCTTTTTATTATCGGGGAATTCCTCTGCGCACAATCCTGGAGATGGCGCACATACAGAAAGAAGATGCTTCTTTTTCAAAATTTCTGGATGTGTGCATTGTCATTCGTAATGCCGTCGGCAAGCAAGTCGTTCTTTCCTGGGGAGAAGTATTTTATCGAAATCCCGCTGAGTTCATCATCGCTTTTGCCGCCGAACCGGTTCTGCCCGAACTGCCCCAGGGACGCGAGAAGTGGCAAAATACACTGAATCGTCCCATAGGATTTCCCAAATTAATTATAGCCAGCGATTTGTACACCGACCGTTGCATGGAATCCATTGTGTCTATCGATGTCATGGTTTTGAATCCATCGATGAAAATCCGCAATGCCGATGATCAATATGTCCCATCGTTTGCCGTTGACGGGGCGGTCAAAACGCCTCTGATAATTTCCGATCTGTCAGGCTGGCCCCGGGAGAGCGCCACGATTAAAGTAACCGGTTCATTGAAGGGGTATCACGGCGTGCAACACGTCAGCGGTGTTCCGCTGGTCAAACTTCTGGAAAAGGCGGGGGCAACAATGGATATCAGTACCGTTTATCTGGTGACCCATTCCGACGGTTATCGCGCCGCTGTGTCCTTCGGAGAATTGTTTCTGGATCCGGCAGGAGAACGCATTCTGGTTGCCGATGAAAACGATAACCCAAACGCGGCAAAAGAAGGCAGATTTACACTACATATTCCGCATGATTTGTCTTCCGACCGGAACGTGAAAGGCATCGAAAACATCGAGGTCATTAATCTCAAAAAATCTCCCCAAGTATATATTATCAGTGTAGGCTGCGCCGATAGCAGCCTGATAACGTTGGAGGCCTTGAATTATCTGAACAAAGCTGACGCCGTCGTCTGCTCCGAAGACATTGCCAAACGTTACGCCTTTTACATTGGGCATCGTCCGGTGCTGTTTGATCCTTTTACACTGGTGCCAAAATCCGCTGAAGACAACGAGCACAAAAAATTATCTCATCCCGAACGGGAAAAATTAAAAACCCAACGGGTTGACAAGGCAATCGCTCTAATCCGCGAAGCACTGAATCAGGGGAAATCCGTCGCCCTGCTGGAATACGGCGATCCGACGATTTACGGCAGTTTCCGTGGAATCAATGCAGCGCTCGCCGATGATGAGAAACAATATCTTCCGGGCGTCAGCGCCTTTAATGCCGCCAACGCGCTGATCGGAAAGGAAATGGCCTGCAAGGGTTCAATTGTTTTATCCTCCCCCTGGGCACTAAAAGAAAATCCCTCTCTGGTCAAGTCCGCGGCCGATCAAGGCGATACACTGGCCGTCTTCATGGGACTTAACGAGATTGAAAGTCTCATCCCGCTCTTGAAAAAATATTATCCGGGGACCACCCCGGTGACCTTTGCAATTCGTGCCGGTTATTCCAACAGCAAGCGGTTGATCAAAACCACGTTAAGTGAGGTTCTGGAAGCGGTCCGCGACGAAAATGAAGAAAAGGAGTCCTGGCTGGGAATGATTTATGTCGGCTTCTGCCTGAAATAAAGGAAACGGAGACATGCAGCTTAAACGGGAATTGAATCTTGCGGACGCCACCTTGCTGGTTGTCGGCAATGTGGTCGGCGCGGGAATATTTACGACCAGCGGCTTTTTGGCCAGGGAACTTCCCCATCCATTGTTCTTTATCGGGATATGGGTTTTGGGGGGACTGGTTACCCTTTTGGGCGCGCTGACCTATGCCGAGCTGGCCGGGATGTTTCCGAAGGCAGGTGGCGACTACCTGTTTTTAAAAGCCGGCTATGGATCGTGGGCCGGATTTCTTCTGGGGTGGATCAATTTCTGGATCATTATTCCGGGCTCGATTGCCGCTCTTTCTCTGGCGGCAGTCAGTTATTTGAAACCCCTGCTGATTTTGAATAATCCGTTATCGGAAAAGGGGCTGGCACTGGGAATAATATTTTTTTTCTCCTTGATTAATTACCGGGGCATTCGCTGGGGAGGGACAACGCAGGATTTTTTTACTCTGGGTTCTCTGATGATTCTGATGATCTTTATTGCCGCCGGTCTTATGTTTGGAAACGGCAGCTGGGGACACTTCTCTGCCGTTTCCACGCAAGCACCTCCTGTTTCAAAAATTTTCGGTTCCGCCATGATTGCCATCGTTTTCACGTACAGCGGATGGTTCGCCTCGGCTTATGTGGGCAGTGAAATTAAAAATCCCGGGCGCAATCTTCCCTTATCCTTGCTGTTGGGCACGGTCATTGTCAGCATCCTTTATACGCTGATCAATGTCACCTATCTCTATGCTCTGCCTCTCACTGGACTTGCAGGAATCGTTAATGTGGGGCAGGAGACCGCAGCCGCTCTGTTTAACCCCGCCATCTCCTTGCTGATTTCCGTGGCTATTATTCTGGCTATTTGTTCCAGTATCAATGCCACCATCATGGCCGGATCGCGGATCTTTTATGCCATGTCCGAAGATCAAATCTTATGGTCTTTTTTAAAGCGTCTTCATCCTCGTTTTCACACACCGCATCTGGCCATTTTAAGTCAAACCGTTTTGGCCGCTCTTTTGGTTTGTCTCGGAACGTTCGATCACCTTTTGAGCTATGTTGTTTTTACCATAATTATTATTTCCGTGGCCACCGGTACCGCTCACCTGGTTCTGCGATGGAACAGGCCGGCACTCGCCCGTCCATACCGGACCTGGGGTTACCCGATCGTTCCCGTTCTATTCATTATTGTTTATCTCTGGATCGGCGGACAGATTTTTATAGAAAAGCCCGCAACCTCATTGATCGGACTTTGCCTGGCCGTTTCCGGATTGCCGTTTTATTTCTTTTGGACGAGATCCAATAAATCAATAGAAGGAGGAAGAACGTGACGAAAAAGAAAATATTTCATTATGGAGGCTTTGATATGAGAAAGATGGTCTGTTTATTTTTTATTTTAATGATTGCACTGTTTCTTGGCGGGTGTTCGAGTGGAAGCGATGACCCCACCTATTCCGTGAAGGGCGTTGTCGTCGATGACAACGGTTCCGGGCTTGCCGGCGTTACCGTTGAATTGAGCGATGATGCGTCAGGCACAGCAGGCGCGGCGGCGGTTGGTGGCGCCGTAATCGAAACGGCGACAACCGATGCCAACGGTAATTATACTATCGCAGGCATTGAGGCGGGCAATTACACGATTACGCCGAAAAGAGAAGGATATATATTCGTTCCGGCAACCATCCCTGTCACGGTCAGCAATGCCGATGTCGATCTTTCTACGGACAACAACAAAAAAATTGCTGCCAGAAAAGACAATAGTGATGATGCAGTC
>DAOLNX010000137.1:0-5151 GCA_035416785.1 Smithellaceae bacterium
CCGTAAAACAATAAGCGACTAAACGATTGATTCGTCCATCTATGGCACTGCATAAAGAATTGTATCTGTACAGCTTTTTGAATGATGTCTTAAGAGGAACTTGTATTCTTTCACCATGCCAGATATCAATTCGGGTATTTCGATAAAATCCGCTATATTATGATAAAGGCACACCGCCAGACGCGGTTTATGCTTCTTTATGGTTTTTTCAGCCCCCAGAAGAGCTTTGTATTCCGAACCTTCAATATCCATTTTTATGATGTCTGCAAAACCGCCGTTTAAAACGGAATCAATGGTCGTAACCTCAATTTCTACTACGGCATTTGATGGTGGTTGTTCTGATTGGTTGGCATGGACAATGGTTGAATAAACACCGCTTTCGGTGAATGCCAAACGACCGGAAAAATCATAGGCGCCCATTTTGATAATTTTGATGTTTTTGATATTGTTACTATCAATCGTATTTTGTAATGCAGCCCGGTTTGTTCCGTCAGGTTCAAATGCAAGAATGGATTTATAACCGTTTACCGCTGAGTGATGAAACAGCTTCACCGTATCTCCATCATAGGCTCCACAATCCAGATAAACACTGTCGGCTGATGGACGCAGGAGGGATTGAAAAAGATACCAGTCGTCAGTCCCTGTGCATGCTGATACAAAATCACTTCGTTTGCCGGATAGATGCGCTTTTATTACACTATATAAAGCCTGCTTTGAAGTATCGTCATAGAGTCGGTCGTAAAATTTTTCAAATCTTTCCTTATTTTGCAAGAAAAAGGCTTTGAAATTCCTACCGCTGAAATAATGCCCGCATTCAAAATCAATAGGACATATGTGATCCTTATCAATTGATTTTTCGAGGTTGCTTGATATTTCTTCAAAGTATAAAGGTGATGTTATAACGTATAAAGCATCAGGGAATCGCTCCATGCCTTTTTTAAGGGATAGTATATCGTACCGATTCTCCCATTTAGTACCCTGTTTCGACGGATCATTATCGCAAATACACGCAACGGGCAGCTTTCTCTCCTCAAATTTAAGCAGTATTCTTTTTAGAGCAAAGCCCGCGCCAAAAAAAATTATCGGCTGTGTCTTATTCTGTGTTTCAAAAAAAGCATCTATACAATTTTCTATTTCGAGTAGGTCGTCAAAAATCATTTTTAATGAGCTCCTTCGTTCATCTTAAGCATTATTTATTGCATATCTGTCATAATAACTCGAAAATTTCCCCTTTGTACCCAAGAGATCTTGCGGCTGCCTTAATGGCATTCGTATGCGCAATGGCGGTTATCATCAGTACTGAATTGCCCGGGGCTTCGGGCAGCAAATCGCCGGCATCACAAATTTTCATTTCATTAACAGAGCAGGATTTCTGTTTATAGGAATTGGCGTCAATAAGACCAGCGATATGGCAATTTTTTAATCCCGTTGATTCATAAAGATAAAGAAACTCCCTACCAATACCCCAAGCGAAAACAGGTTTTCGTGATTCAATGAGTTTGGTGATCTTACGGATTTTCAGGGATTGTTTGATTTTCTCCTGATAAATGTAATCTTCCATTTGTTGCTTTAAAATTAAATGCGGGGCATTATTCTCACTGGCTTTCAGACCCGAACCACGCAAAAGAAAAACAGCATAGAGATTTGGCATCACCATTTTTTCACTCATGACGGCATGAATGGTTTGCCGACATTCTAGGAGTTCAAAACCCTCCCTTTTTCCTAAAAGTTCTAAGTGTGTGGCATCAAAATGTTGAATATGTTCACGCAAAAGCAGCCAATAAAAGTCAAAAAAGTAAAAATCGGAATATCTTGACGCGTCGGGAACCCCTACACAAAATATGCCGCCTGCTTTCAATACTCTTGCGGCTTCCTGAAATGCTTGAACCGGGTTAAATAAATGTTCCAGGACCTGCTCCATGACAATGACATCAAATGTATGATCAGGAAAGGGCAGAGATTCGGCATTGCCAAGTTCTATCCGATATTTATTTTTCCTTCGTGCCTCTTCCACATAAGTCTGTGTCATATCAACGCCCGCTAATCTTTGGAACCCATGATCGTTCAGGTAATCAAGAAAGCCACCAAGAGCGCATCCGACATCTAGGACCTCTTGCTGAACATTAATGTGGTGTGACAAAGTTCCATAGAGTTGATCGTATCGTCTTGTGGTCAGGCTGTCTGTGCTACCGGGGAAGTCACCTGTTTTGTTCGCCGTGTTTAAATTAGCCGGTGCGTATTCATCGTTGTAGTAATACGCAAGTCCCGTAAGTTCCTCGGCAGTCAGCGCGTTAAAAATGTGACCACATCGCAGACAAAATTTGATCCTGATGACAGGATAAAGTCTTGATTTGTCAAGATTACCACAGTCTAGCTCATGAATAGTTTCTATCTGAGCCGACTGGCATAGGGGACAATGATCAAATAATGGTTTCACATGCTTACCTATCCTTCAATCCGCTTTATTAGTATTTCGGCAAATGGATCAATATTATCAGGAAGACCATGTGACAATTGACCACATATGCCGCAGAGAGGATGATCTTTCCTTTTTTTCAAAAGGTGCATTTTACGGTAGTTCAATAATGTTTTCCCATTCCATATGCTTTTTAATGATTGTGTGTTCAAATCTCCAATAATCAGCTTTCTGGACCAATCCAGAAAGCACAGACTGACCTTACCGTCCGAATTAATGCTCAGCGAGTAGAAAATATACGGGCAGACCATCACTTCGCGGATTTCCTGGCCGTAGATGCCTACGGTGGGATTAGGTATCGCTTCTTTCATCTCGAACGTCGGCCAGCACGGGGCGATGTGTTCAATAAAAATCCGGTCGGCAATATTTCCGAAAATGTCAAAAAAACGGTCTTTTTCTTCCTGCGTCAGATTGTCGCCCACAATTTTGATACAGACCAGGCAGTTTTTGCGGTGCTCATAAAAATGAGCGATGTTTTCAACGAGCTTGTTGAAGTTGACCTTGCGGCCCGTGAACTGCCGGTAGGATTCATCGGACAGGCCGTTTAGGGAAATATGAATGCGGTCCAGCCCTGCATCGATCAGCTCCAGATTCAGTTGCGGATTGAGCAGGGACGCATTGGTGGTGGTATCGACCTGCAGGGCGCAGCCGCGTTCACGGGCATAGCGCACCATTTCCGGAAAGCGGGGATTCAAGAGCGGTTCGCCGTCTTTGTAGAGCCTAAGCACTTTAATCGGTTTTTCAAACGCGCACAGATCGTCGATGATCTTCCGGTAAAGTTCAAAATCCATCAGGCCGGGCCGCCGCTTGACTTTTTTCAACAGGGCCTTGTCGCCCGACGGGCAGAATTTGCACTGGAAATTGCAGAGGTCAGAGGGATCCAGAAAGATCAGAAAAGGTGTATCCAGAGGGAAAACCTCTTCGAGCTTTGTCCGGTTTTCCAGTTCGATTCTCGGTTTGACTTCCGCTTTCATGATGATACCTCCGCGGCTTTGATTGTATCCGCAAGGCCTTCGGCCAGCGAAAATGACGGACGCCAGCCCAGACTTTTAAGCCGATCGTTGCATCCGCAGATAAACGGCGGGTCGCTGGGACGGCCAGGGAGCGCTCCGAAGTGGAGCAGATGGTTTTGCCCGTAAAGACCGCCCAGCATCTCCAGCAGTTGCCGGACCGACACCGGAACGCCCGATGAAATATTGAAGACGCCGCAGGTTTCCTGTTCCGCAAGCATGCCAAATGCGGAGGCAACATCAGCGACATGAATATAATCCCTGATCTGGTTTCCTTCGGTTGCCTCGAAGAACCGCCCCTGTGACAGAGCCGCGATGGCCGAAGGGACCAGCCGCCTCGGATCTTCCTTGGGACCATAAGGATAGAAGATCCGCCCCCAGGCAAAAGAGGTTTGGGAAGAGGCCGCCAGTTGTTCTCCCAGAAGACCGCACGACAGTTTGGCCGCGGCATAGAGGCTGGCGGGTTTCGCCGGCGTTTCCTCACGAAGATAACCGAAGTCCGTGTTGTATTCGAGACAGGTTCCGGCGCCGACAATCCTCCGGCATCCCGCATTCCGGAGCGCTTCAAAGAGCGACAGGCTGGCAGCGAGCGCCGGGATGTTTTTCGGCGAATGCAGGTATTGCCCCGGTTCGGCATACCAGGCCAGATGGATGCACGTTTCGGGTTGAAATTTCAGGACGGCATCGCGGATGGCGCCGGTCTCTTCCAGAGGCGCACGCAGGATGTTCAAGCGGTCTCGCAGACAGGCCAGGCGGTTCAGCGGATCATCAGGCAGGGCCACGACGGCAAGGTCATGATTTCTGTCCAGCAACCATCGGGCAACATGGGCGCCGATGAAGCCGGATGCACCGGTAAGGAGGACTTTCATGACTTGCCCTCCCGGATGTTGATTTCCGGCAGAGCAGTCACGAATTTTCCGCCCCAGTCGAACACATAGGCATGCTGCTCAAGAATCTCATCCGCAATGTTCCACGGTAAAACCAGTACTACATCCGGCTTATCCTTTTTGAGGGCAATCGGCGGCACGATGGGAATTCGACTGCCGGGGAGATATTTCCCCTGTTTTGAAGGGGCCGCATCGCAGACATAGGGAATCAAATCCCGTTTAATGCCGGCGTAGTTCAAAAAGGTATTGCCCTTTGCCGCTGCGCCGTATGCGGCTGTCTTTTTTCCCTGGCTGCGCTGTTCGATCAGAAATGTCAGCAGGGTGTTTTTGGCGTTGTCGGCCTTTTGCTGAAAGCCCAGATAGCCGGCTTTTGAATGCAAGCCGCGGCTTGCCTCCAGGGCGGCAACGGCCGAGACTTTTTCCCCTTCGGGACGCGGATCGTTGTCATGGCAGCCGTAAACACGCAGACTGCCGCCGTGCGTGTGCAGTTCTTCAACGTCGAATATTCGAAGTCCGGCGGCGCTGAACATCCGGCTGACCGTGTAAAGAGACAGATATGAATAATGTTCGTGATAGATAGTGTCAAACTGCGTGTATTCGATCAGCCGCATGAGATGGGGAAATTCCAGGGTGATCGTTCCCCCGGGTTTGAGCACTGTTTTCAAACTGGCCGTGAAATCGTTGATATCCGGGACATGGGCATAGACATTGTTGCCGATAATCAAGTCAGCTTGTTTGCCGTCATTGCAAAGTTGTTGCGCCAACGTTGCTCCGAAAA
>DAOLNX010000138.1:0-1132 GCA_035416785.1 Smithellaceae bacterium
GGAGCCCAAGAATGGCGTATTTGATCGACATCCGTCTTTTCCTCTTTGCGTGGACCGAAGACTATATATTTTTTATATACCTGTCAACATTTTTTTTCATAAGATGAAAAATACCCGAATCAAGACGCCAACAAAACGGCAAAATTCCGGAAGGCTGACCGTGATGACTGCCGCGTGGAAATCCGAAGCGCATAAGGGAGTGATAACTTACAGTTACGCAATCTACGGCAATTCGCTGTTCTCTATTTATTCTTCGGTTGCGGATGAAGCCGTTCGCCTGTCGATCGCTTTACAGTTACCGGATTTACTTTTTCAGCTTTACAAAACTCTCCATCATATTGGACATATCGTCCACCACTTCGGGGATGGATTTGCCGCCCGTTAATTCGGCAATGCGCCGCTCGGCCGTAATGGGATCGATCTTGTTCTTCCCGAAATCGTCCAGCACGGAAGACACCTTCTTCCAGTGTTCGGCCGCCGCGGAAACCTGTGGGGTCTTCCGCATATTTTCGAAAATCGGCAATAGTTTGGTATTGAGGTCTTTGGCCGTCCCGCGGCTGATTTCCTGAAGTTTTTCAAACTTGGACATGGAGCCGTCCTTGAGCATATGCATCGCCTTGTAGCGCGTCACATCAGCCGTTTGCTGAATCCAGGCGCGGGAGACCTGATTCAGGTTTCCGTCCAGCACGGCCAGATCCTGATAACTTTCGGGATGAATCCGGGTCGTCAGATTTTCCCAGGACCGTTCGGCATTTTTCAGCGTCACCTCTTCGTAGGCTTCATTCCAGCATTTCTGCGCTTCTTTTTGCCACTGGCTGCGGGTGGCGGGCTTGCCGTCCCTCATCAGCCAGTACTGGCGCTTCATCGTGCCGTCCGGAAGTTTGATGAAGTTCGGCTTTTCGATCAATCCAATGTCATAGTCCATTCCGACGGAACCCGCGCTGGAGGCGTTTCTCATTTCCTTGATTTTAAACTCACTCCATTTATACGGTTCTTTTCTCATCTTCTCGTAGAACTTCTTCTCCACATCCTTATGAACACTTTTGATACTCCGGTTAAAACGGGTCTGAGTCAGTTTATCGCCCTGATATTTCAGGAAATTCTTGGCATGGGGATTGGCCTGAATTTCGAC
>DAOLNX010000138.1:1232-5099 GCA_035416785.1 Smithellaceae bacterium
CCCAAGGCAAAAGCCCCGGTTTGCAAAACTAACTGCGTGGCCGCCTCTTTGATGCCTCCCTGAAAATAACCTGTCGAGATGTCATAAGCCGATGACAGCGCCATCGGACCTCCCAGAAAGGAACAGCCCACCATGCCGATGTCGGCTGCCGTTTTCACCCTTTCTGCCCGGGTCAGATAATCGTCCCACATGTAGGCTTCTTCTTCATACCGGGCAGCCTCGGCTTCGTTGTATCCCTGGGTTTTGCTGAAGATTGCCTCTCCTGCCTTTTTAACGGTTGCCTCATCAAGAGTGGCCAGGGTTTTGCCGGTGATGTGTTTATCGACAAACTCTTCAGCTTTCTCTCTTTCTCCCTGCGGCAGTTTTTTCGCTTCCTTACGGATGATGGCGGCGGCCCGCTCCAGCTTTACGTATTTTTCCTGTTCTTCTTTAATCCGTTCGATGAACTTATTCTGCACATAATCATCATATTGCGTCCGGGTATGAACGATTTTTCCCGTGTGCAGAGTGTTGATCTTGTCCTGCTCCGCCTGGATGTCGGCCTGAATGCCCATCATGCGGAAAAAGAAAGCCGCCTTTCTTTCCGGATCCGTTTCCCGGCTGTAGTCCGCCTGTTCCCGGGAAAGGTTTTTTTGCAGAATTTCGATATTGGAGCGGTAAAATTTTTCCGCTTCCGCGAGACGTTCCTGTCTCTTCTTGAATTCATCGGGGCTTATGATCTCCGTTTCTTCGTTTAGCCATTCTTCATCGTCCCTGGTCATCTTGATCGGACTTTTGACAGTGGCGTAATGGTATGGCAATCCTTTGAGCCTCATAGCCGACACAAACTCGATGGCCTTCTTCGTCAGATCCGTTGTGTATTTTTTGATCCGTCTGGCCCGTTCCTCCCTGTCGAAATCTTCGGCGATCTTATATTCCTCTTTATTGCAACGCCGGTCGCCGCTCATGCATTGCTCGAGACTTGCTTTGCTGCGGAACTGCACATAGGGGCTTGCGTAATTAACATACAGGACGGTCCGATTCTCTCCCAGTCCCATGTAAGTGAAGCCGCCGACGCGTTCATCCTCCCGGATATAGCCATTCGCCTCCCAGCCGGGGAATTTAAAGGGCTTCATCAATTTGGCCCCTTCATTTTTCCATTTCGCGAAGGATTCAAGATTCTTGTTTAACTCGGACTGAGAATGATCCGGTTTATATTCCAGCTTGACATCGACAATAAGGCCGTAACTGCTCTCTACCGTAAAAGGTTGGGGGGTCTTATGAAACGGGATGTTCAGCACACCTTCCTCAAGCACTGTCTTCGGGCATGACATTTTATATTGAAATAAATAATAGTAGGGATATTTTTCCGGATTTTTCAATCTTGTGTCTTCATGAACCGCATCATTTGCTTTTTGTCCCTGGTTCCACTGGATGCGGCATCCCGGAGGAAGGGCTGGCGTCGTAAAGGAATCTTTATAGAGGAGCTCCGTTTTTTCGATCTTCCCGTCATTTTGCCCGGCGGCTTGCGGATTCTGGTCCATACCGGCAATAAACGCTTTAGCTGCGGCCAGGGGAATCTGTTCGTTCTTTTCTTTCGTAAAAAGAGACAGCGTTATAACAAAGCGGCCAGGCTTTTTAAAGACATGCTTCACTTCCCCCGCCGGTGCTTCTTTGACTTCTCCGTCGCCAAAATCCCAGTGCAGTTTCACGCCGGTCGGAACGCCGGAAAGTTCCGACTTGAACGCATAAGATACGCCCGTTTCCCCCTTTAGTTGCTTTGGAACAATAGACGCTTTCAGTGTATCTTTAACGACTTCCCTGGCTTCTTCATGTTTCTTTCTGGATGTGCAGGCATTGGCCAGGGGATTGGGCGGATCACCCAGCGTTTCGATGCTTGCCGCCAGCGTCTTTAACTCTCCATCCAACTCCCGCAGAATTTCCTCCTGCTGCCGGGCAATCATCAAAGCATTGGCCAGCGCCTCCTTATTTTCATACGCTTGTGCTTCTTCGGCGTCTTTCATGGCTTCGTCTCTGCTCAGAACGGCGGACGTCGTCATGTTTCTGATTTCAATCAAGTCAGCCAGAAGCGGAATCAGCTTTTCGAAATAGACGGTTGATTCGTCGCTGGGATAACGGAAAAAATACGACCATTTTTCATCGAATTTCACCTGGTCGGCCGCAGAAAGGTCTCCCATCAGGTAGGCCAGTTGCGCCTTGGCGACGGCGGCGGGATGATTGTTCCGCGTCGATGAAAATACGAGAAGATCGTTGAAGCGGGAGTCGGGTCTTGCCTGCTTTTGTTTCATTTGCGCCGGTTGCTCATTGTTTGACCACAGCAAATCGCCGATATGGATATCCGGCTTGCAGGGGTCAAATTCCTGAAAGGCGCCGCCGGGAGCAGCCGGCTGCGATGCACCCGGGAAAGGCGTCGGGGATGCAGGTTTGCCGTCCTGTCCGGAAACTGCGGGAGCGGGGGACCGGCCTGCAACAGACGGAAGAGCAGCCGTCACGGGAGGCAAGCCTGCATCCGGAGGCGCCGGGAGCGGTTTCATTTGCGTCTGCTGAGGTGCAAGCGCCTGTCCGGATGATCCCAGCGATTGGAGCATACGGGATGCAAAACCGTGATTCGGGCTGAGGGCCAGCGCTTTTTCAAAATCGGCTTTTGCCCCTGAAGTGTCTTTAAGTTGTTTGCGGGCGTATCCCCTCGACACGATGGCGTCAAGATTATTTGGGTCGGCACCCAAAATCTTGTCCAGATCGGCAATCGCCTCGTCGTACTTTCGCATGTCCGTCTTACTATTGGCGAGTGTGATCAGAAGATCCTTATCGCCCGGTTTCAGATGGACCGCGGCCTCGTAATCGCTCATTGCGCCGGCGAAATCTCTTGCGGCACGTTTTGCATTGCCTCTGCCGACGTAGGCCTCGCTGCTTTGCGGGTTTAGACGCACAGCCTCCGAAAAAGCGTCCCTCGCCTCCGTGTAACGACCGGCTTTTGCGAGTTCATTGCCCAAATTCATGGCGGAAACAAAGCTGTCCGGGGACGCCTGCCCAACAGTTTTTTCCTTCGTCACCCTCGTCCATTGATCCATCCCGACCCTGTCGTCCCCTTGGCAAAAACCCGTCGCGGCAAAAAGAATAAACAAACTGAAAACGATACCCGCGGCAATTCGTTTTTGAATATTCATTTTTCGACTCCTGTCGTCCGTTTTATTTTAAGGGTTAGAAGAACAATGGCATTGCGTGATGACTTCCCAACAGCGTTGTCGCAGCATCCATAAGAAAGCAGATAGGTTTCCTTCATGCCATTGAAATTGAAAAGACGGGAAACCATATCATTTTTCGGATTTGAGTATAAAAGACGCGAGTTTACGTGTCAAGAGGGTTTTGCTAACAGAGGGTTTTGCGGGCAGGTCTTTGAAACTTTATGCCAGGTCTACTCATGACAAAACGCACACATCCCTCAGACGATGAAATTTCAAATAATTGGTGACCCCGAACTACGTGCTAAATTTCTCCCAGGGTAATGTCGGTTTGGCCCTCGGGCAACGGGATAATGTAAACCGGTTTGCGGATCCGTCGCAGAACTTTTTCCGAAACACTGCCCAGAAAGGCGCGGCGGATGGCTCCCTTTCCATGGGTTCCGATGATGATAGTGTCGCAGTCCAGTTCATCAGTTTTATTCAGGATTTCCGTAGCGGGATCTCCGGGAACCACATGAACACCGACAATCCTCTTCATGTTTTCCGGTTGGTCTTTGAGCTCCCTCTCGGCAAATTGTTTCAGGCGGTCTTCGATCCCCTGAAGCAGCTTTTCTCTCGACTCTTTCTGCAACTGATCAAGCTTCTGATCCTCGAGATACAGGCGAATCTGCGCTTCCGCCTGGGG
>DAOLNX010000139.1:0-5086 GCA_035416785.1 Smithellaceae bacterium
ATCCTTGACAACTTTCAGCAGAATATCCGACATTTCCGCCATAATCAGTTCACCAACTCTGTCCGCTCTTCTAAAGTTCATCGTACTTGCCTGCTGTCGGGTCTGCCGTTTCAAGAAAATCTGAAACCACCATGATTTCTGTTTTCGAGTTTAATACTTCTGCAACATTCAAATCACCGATAAACCGGAGCAGGTGATCGATTTTACCGCTGATATAACGGGATTCGTTGCCGGTGAGAGCAAATCCGATCTGGGCGAAACGATGATTGTCCAGATCGCCGACCTGGGCAATGGAAATGTTAAACTCATTTTGCGCGCGTTTTAAGATTTTATTTAAAACACTCCTTTTTTCCTTCAAAGAACCGGATTCCGGAATCCGCAGCCGAATGATGCCGTAGCCAACGACCATGATGATCTTTTCTCGTCTTTATAATTTTCTGTTCAGGGTCTCAATGACATAGGATTCAATCACATCGCCCACATGGATGTCGTTATAGCCTTCGATGCCGATGCCGCAGTCAAAACCAGCCAGCACCTCTCTCGCATCATCCTTAAAACGTTTCAGAGAAAGGATCTTGCCGTCAAAAATAGACACGCTGTCCCGAACCAGTTTAATGCCCGCCGTACGCGTTACTTTGCCATCCGTCACATGGCATCCTGCGATAATGCCGATCTTGGGCACGCGGAAAAGTTCGCGAACTTCAGCCCGGCCCTGAACAACCTCTTTGTACTCAGGTTCCAGAAGGCCTTCCATGGCCGCGCGAACATCGGCAATGACATTGTAAATGATATCATACAGTTTGATTTCCACGCCTTCCTGCTCGGCAAGTTCACTCACCCTGGCATCCGGCCTGACATTAAAACCGATAATAATCGCGTTGGATGCTGAAGCCAGCATGATGTCCGTTTCGCTGATCGCTCCCGTGGAACTGTGAATGGCCTTGAGCTGAACATCTTCGGTGGAAAGCTTATTCAGGGCATCCGAAATCGCTTCAATAGAACCCTGAACATCTGCTTTGATAATGACATTTAAATCTTTTACACCCTCCTTGATCTTCTGATACAATTGCTCCAGGGTGATTTTGGAGGAAGCGGACAGTTCTTTCTCCCGTGCTTTCCTCATCCAGTAATCGGAAATATTCCGTGCCTTCTTTTCATCCTCCACACAGACAAATTCCGCACCCGTCTGGGGCACACTGGAAAATCCAATAACCTCCACGGGCATGGCGGGACCCGCTTCCTTCACACGACGTCCCTGATCATTGACCATCGCCCGGACGCGGCCGGATTCGGTTTTGGAAACAAAGGCATCTCCTTCTTTCAGCGTTCCCTGTTGAATCAGAACGGTAGCCACCGGTCCCCGGCCACGGTCCAGTTTTGCCTCGATGATGATGCCACGCGCGGGCAAATCAGGATCCGCCTTGAGTTCCATAACGTCGGCCTGCAGAAGAATCAGCTCCAGCAGCTCTTCAATGCCGGTTTTTTTCTTGGCGGACACTTCACAGAAAATCGTATCGCCGCCCCACTGCTCCGATAAAAGCCCGTGTTCGGTGAGCGACTGCTTGATTTTTTCGGGATCAGCGCCCGGCTTGTCAATTTTATTAATTGCCACAATGATCGGCACACCGGCCACCTTGGAGTGATTGATGGCTTCAATCGTTTGATCCATCACCCCGTCATCCGCTGCCACCACCAGAACCACAATATCCGTAACCTGGGCACCGCGCGCCCGCATGGCGGTAAAGGCTTCGTGGCCGGGTGTGTCCAGGAAAACAATGTCGCGGCCGTTGATATGGACATGATAGGCGCCTATGGCCTGTGTAATCCCGCCTGCTTCGCCGTCAATAACATTGGTCTGGCGGATCGCGTCCAGCAGAGATGTTTTCCCATGATCAACATGACCCATGATGGTGACAATCGGCGCGCGTGGCTTGAGATTTTCCGGTTCCGTCTGCGATTTCAGCATGGTATCTTCAAATTCAATCTCCGCTTTTTCCACCTGAAAACTGAATTCTGAGGCCACCAGCAAGGCAATATCAAAATCAATCGCCTGATTGATCGTGGCCATAACGCCCATTGCAATGAGCTTATTGATCACTTCACCAACCTTCACACCCATTCTTTTGGCCAGTTCACCTGTCGTAATCGTCTCACCCACACGAATTCGCCGTTTGATGGCTTTCGGCACAGTAATTTCGGTTTTCTTCATCCTGATCGGCGCGGCCTTTTTCTCTTCGCGCCATTTGCTGAATGTCACTTCCCGATCATCATCAATGATTTTGGCTTTTTTGTCGATTTTCCTTTCCAGTATTTTACGGCGCGGGACCTCTTTTTCCTCTTCAATAAAAACTTCCACCGGCCCCTTGCCTTTTTTCTTGGGTTTTTCAAATTCCCTTTTAATGATTTTTTCAGGCGGCGGCACAATGACTTTTTCACCGGGCTTCTGGGGAACTTTTGCCGGAGTTTCTTTTTTCTCTTCGGGTTTGACGATTTTATGCCTGGACATCATCGGCGGCCGCACGGGGATAATCACCGGCGGCTTTTTGGGGGCTTCCGGAATCTTTTCAGGCATCGGCTGATCCGGTTTTATTTCCGCAACCGGTTTTGCATCCAGCTCTTCCTTTGTCACTTCCCCAACAGGGACAGCCGGTTGCGTGGTCGTCACTTCTTCTTTTGTCTTTTCCGACGCGGGTATTTCCGCCGTTTCTGAAACCGTCTCTTTTTTCACAGCGGCGGGTGTGGCGGTTTTTCCTTCAGCGGGTTCTTCTTTTGTCTCAACGGGAGCTTCAACCGAAGACGGCTCAACCGGGGTACGAACCGTACGGCGGCGAATAACCGTCGTTTTTATTCTTTCCTCCACAATCTGACGCGGAGACGTGGTCTGCAAGTCAACCCTGACTCTTTCGACCTCGCTCTCTTCCAAACTACTGGCATGGGACTTGACCGTAATACCCAACCTTTCCAGATGGGCAATCAGGTCTTTGTTTTCCAGGCCAAGCTCTTTGGCCAACTCGTGCACTCGCTTTTTCGCCATCCCCGAAACTCCCTCAAATTAAATACTGGGTCCGTGAAATCAATTACTCTTTTTTATTGTTGTTCGTTTCCTCTTCGATCAGCCTGATGGCTTCCGCAATCCATTCTGTGCTGGTTTTTTCTCCCACACCGGGAATCTCAGAAAGCGCTTCCGGTTCCATAGCAGCCAGCATCGCGATGCTCTTGATGCCCTGTGCAAAGAGCTTTTCGGCCATTGCCGGCCCGATGCCGGGAATTTTGGTCAATGCTTTCTGGCCGTCCTCTTCCTTTTCGGCTGCCATGGTCTCGCTCTTCACATCGATTTTCCAGCCGGTCAGCTTGACGGCAAGGCGAACGTTCTGGCCGTTCTTGCCGATGGCAAGCGATAACTGGTCGTCGGGAACAATCACCGTCATCGCCCGGTTTTCCTCATCAACAAACACGCGGTTCACCTTGGCGGGAGACAGGGCGCTTGAAACATACTTTGCCGAATCCTCCGTGTAGGGAATGATATCAATTTTTTCTCCCCGCAGTTCCTGCACAACACTTTGTACCCGGCTCCCGCGCATTCCCACACAGGCGCCCACCGGATCAATATCCTTGTCTTTGGCCTTCACGGCAATCTTGCCGCGCTTTCCAGGCTCGCGGGCCACGCTGACAATATCAATGAGGCCTTCAGAAATTTCCGGCACTTCCACTTCAAAGAGCGCCTTGAGAAATGCGGGATGCGTCCGCGACAGAATAATTTGCGCACCTTTCGCGTTCTTCTTGACTTCAAAAAGATAGGACCGGATGCGTTCGCCGCGTTTATAGGTTTCGCGGTGAATCTGTTCTGCGGGGGGTACCACACCTTCAGCCCGTCCCAGGTTCACTATAATATTGCCGCTCTCAAACCGCTGGACGAAACCGTTAATCAGCTCACCCTTACGGTCTTTATATTCGTCGTAGATGTTGTCCCGTTCAGCGTCTTTGACCCGCTGTATAATGATTTGTTTGGCCATCTGGACGGCAATCCGGCCAAATGAACTCGTTTCGATTTTCATACCGAGAGAATCGCCAGGCTCCGCTCCCTCATCAAGGGTTTTTCTTGCATCCTCTTTGGAAATTTGTGTTTCGGGATCGAGCACTTTATCAACAACCGTTTTAAACTGGAAAACTTCAATTTCTCCGGCTTCGTCATTGTAGTGGGCTTCAATATCCACATTCTGCCCCAGTTTTTTTCGCGCCGCCGTCATCATGGCGGCCTCGAGAGCTTCTGTAATAATGAGTTTGTCAATACCCCTATCCTTACCCATCTGCTCTATCAGACGTTTAAGCTCTTGAAACATTTACAAATTCCTCCATTTTTCTCCCGGGCTGCTTCGACTTCCAGCCTGTTCGAATTGATTATTGCTCCGCAGGCCTCGCTGTTTCATCAACCAGGTTGGCTTTAACGATTTCTTCTTTCGGAATGCTGAATATCTTCCCCGCCGATTCAATCCGCACCACTCTCCTGCCGTTTTCTTCGATATAATCCAGCAGTGTGCCCTGAAATTTCTTCACGCCGTCAATCTTTATTCGGGTTTTGATTTTTAATGTGGCCCCCTTAAACCGCTCAAAATCAATGTCACGCGAAATAGGACGGTCAAGCCCCGGTGATGAAACTTCCAGCGTATAGGGTCCGCGGGACAGATCATGGACATCCAGGACATCTCCCAGTTGATTACTGACCGTTGTGCAATCGTCGAGCGATACTCCGTCTTCCTTATCCAGAAAAAGCCGAAAGACCCATCGTGAATGCATTTTCAGACACTCAACATGGATCAGCTGCATTCCTTCAGAGACCGCAATCGGTTCCGCCAGTTGCCATATTTTGTCTTTCAAATCATCGTACATATCAATCGCTTCAGAAAATAAAAAAGTGGGCACGGGCCCACTTCAGCAAACAACTTTCAGTAATGGTTGGAAATATGCCTACCACATACCCACTGGCAATGCAAGTGTTATTTCCCGCCCAAAAGGGCTTGCCGGAAGGCTGAAATTGGAGCGGGCGACCGGGCTCGAACCGGCGACGTCCAGCTTGGGAAGCTGACAT
>DAOLNX010000140.1:0-5075 GCA_035416785.1 Smithellaceae bacterium
GATGTTGTGCTGCACGCCTGTCATTCGTATAATGTAGAATCGCACAAGATTAAGGAGCATGTCACCGGCAAGCATAAAATGCCGTTTTTGAAAATCGAGACGGATTATTCGCAGAGCGACGTGGGGCAGATTCGCACTCGTGTGGAAGCATTGTTTGAAATCGTAACGAAGAAGTGAGGGATTTGGAAATGAGTGAGATTATCATGGTCAACGCCACGGGCTTGGCTTGTCCAAAGCCGGTGGTGTTGGCGAAAGAAGCGATTGAAAAGAACGAGAAGGTAAAAGTAATTGTCGATAACGAAACCGCGCTGGAAAATGTCCAGCGTCTGGGAACCAAACTTAACTGCGATGTACAAAGCGAATCTCAAGGGGGAGGGATTTACGAAATCACCCTGACGCGCAAAACAGGCGCGCCGATACCGGATGTTTCCGTGTCATGTGTAGCTTCCGCTCCTTCCAGCGGGCCATTCGTCATTGTCTGCGCGGAAGATAAAATGGGGAGAGGCAACGACGAGCTGGGTTCCGTATTGATGCGCGCATTTCTGCATACGATCAGCCAGCAGAAAGAAAAACCGGATGTGATGATTTTCTATAACACCGGCGTGAAACTGACCTTGCAGGGCGCTGAAACTCTGGAAGATTTGCAGGAACTGGAAGCGGCGGGCGTGGAAATGCTCGTTTGCGGCACCTGCCTGAATTACTTTGAAGTCAAGGAAAAACTGGGCGCAGGCGTTGTCTCCAATATGTATGATATTGCCGAAGCCATGAGCAAGGCGGGGCGTCTGTTATATCCATGAGCGCTTTGCCATGCTATTTTGTCATGCTTTTCAAGTCGATGAGCTACGCCTTGAAAGCGGAAAAAATTCTCAAAGCTGAAAACATTCCGCACAAACTGATTCCCGTGCCCAAACAAATCAGCTCAGATTGCGGCATCTGTCTGCGCTTTGAAGAATGTCATCTTGCGCTTATTGAAACAAGCTTATGCAATAAGGTGGAATTTGAAGATATCCGGCGGCTCAGTTCTTGATACGGAGGTATTATACACGGCTGCAAGGAAATCCGTTATCATCGAAAAGACTGTTTGCACGCAGCTAATGCTACCGAAGAAGGAAAAAATGTTGTATCATAGAGCATGAATGAAATTCTGCTCAATGCCATTTTGCATCTATTTGCCATCCGGACTTCCCTGTTGGCCTCTGAAGGACTCTCCGACGCCCGCGCCGTGATTATCCGCTATCTTCGCGAATCTTTGCGCATCTCCTCCGCGGAGGTTTATCTGAAATTGTTTGAGGAAGCGCTCAATATTCACCGTTTGGGCGATGATCAAACGAAAATGGCGCAGGCCGCTGAAATCACTGCAAATTTGAAGAAGCGTCTGCCTCGATTTGACCAGTATGTATTTCTGATCCGTTATCTGGAACTGGCCGGAATGAAAGACGGCTTTGACACGGGGCTGAATGATGTCGTCGCACGGGAGCTTTCCGTTGAACCGGATGTTTTCAAAGATCTGGCTGTGCTGACCTCGTCCGTTTTTGCAGGTTCTGGCCTTTCCGAAGGTTTTCTCTTGGTCAATCCGGAAGAAGGGACTGCAAAAGGCCGGTGCCGTTTGCTTTTCCGTCCCGGTTTTTCCGCCTCTTTTACGGTTTACTTTCTACGGGAAGTAAACGCCTATTTTCTTTTGGCGCCAAGGTCAGGCTTGCTATCCGCCGATTCGCAGCCGGTTTCCGGTGGCGTGCCGCATCTGCTCCAGCCCGGCTGTATTTTGCGGGATAGGTACGGGGGGTGTATCTATTATGCGGAAATCAGCGCGGCTTTTCAGGCAGTTCCAGGAGATTCGCTGGTTTTCCAAGCAGAAAATCTGAATTTTCGTTATCCGGGAAGTGATACCGGCCTGCATAATTTCAGCTTCCGCGAGACGGGTGGCAGGCTGGTGGGGATTATGGGGCAAAGTGGTTCGGGTAAATCCACGCTTTTGAGTATGCTCACCGGTAGGCAGTCTCCGGACAGCGGCAGCATAACTGTCAACGGGCTGGATATTTACCGGGATGCAGCCCGCCTGGAAGGAGTGATTGGCTATGTTCCTCAGGATGATCTGCTTTTTGAACATCTTTCGGTTTTTGACAACCTGGCTTTCAATGCGGCGCTTTGCCTGTCCAACCTGGACCCAAAAACCAGAACCGGCAAAGTGGAAGCTCTTCTGGACGAGCTGGGTCAGCTTGCAACCCGGGACTTGCCGGTTGGCTCTTCCCTTCAAAAAACCATCAGCGGCGGCGAACGCAAACGTTTGAATATCGCTTTGGAATTACTGCGGGAACCTTCTATTCTCCTGGTGGATGAGCCGACTTCCGGCTTGTCTTCCTCTGATTCGGAAAATGTCATGGCGCTGCTCAAAGCTCAGGCGGCCAAGGGCAAACTGGTAATTGTGGTGATTCACCAGCCCTCATCCCGGATTTTCCGGATGTTTGACTCTCTTTGGGTGTTGGACCAGGGCGGGCGGCCGATTTTTTCCGGCAATCCTCTGGATGCCATTGTCTATTTCCGCACTGAGGCTCAGCAAGCGGGCATGGAGGAATATGCCTGCCCCCGCTGCGGGCATGTCAATCCCGAGCAACTTTTTGAAATCATTCAGGCCCGTGCCGTGGATGAAAACGGTTGCTTTATGCGGGAACGTAGAATTGCGCCGGAAGAATGGCACAGGCGTTTTTTATCCTCACAACACAGCCGGATTCCCGAAGCATCTCCTTTTTCGTCGCCGCCTGAGCAGAAAATGGAAAAACGTCTGTGGCGTCCCGGTTTTGCCGGCCAATTCCGCATTTTTTTTCTGCGCACCGTCAAAAACCATCTATCCAACCGGCAATATCTGCTGATTAATCTCCTGGAGCCGCCCCTTTTGGCGCTCATTGCCGCACTGATTTGCCGTGGTTCCTGGGGCATGGACTATGTGTTTATGGACAACCGGAACCTGGCCAACTTTTTTTTCATCAGTGTTGTGGTGGTGATCTTTCTGGGGATGAGCATCAGCGCCGAAGAGATCAACCACGACCGTAAAGTGCTGGAGCGTGAACGTTTGCTTCATTTAAACTGGACGGCCTATATTCTGGCCAAGACCTTCTATCTGACATTGGTTGTGGCTGTTCAGACAGCTTTGTTTGTCTGGCCGGGAAACGCCATTTTACAAATACCGGACATGTCCTTTGTTTCGTGGATGGTTCTTTTTGCCTGTGCTCTGGTTTCCTGCATGGTGGGGCTCAATATCTCCGCCGGGGTTCGTTCGGCCGTCAATATCTATATCCTTATTCCCATTTTGCTTGTGCCTCAGATTATGCTGGGCGGGGCTTCCATCCCTTTTGATGAGCTTTTAAACCGAGAATCCGGCAGCCGGAACGTGCCCTGGATGGCCAACATGATGCCTTCCCGTTGGGGGTATGAGGCGCTGGTGGTAGAACAGTACAGCAAAAACCGCTACATGCGGCTTTTCTTTGAGGACGAGCGTCTGGCGGTCAACAGTGACTATATGATTCAGATTCATCTTCCGGAAATGCGATCCTTTGCGGATTATCCGCTTCTGGAAACGCAGGAAACGGATCACGCCTTCCTGTCCCGGCGAAAGCTTGCGGCTTTGGTTGCCGAATTGAAAATATTGGAAGAAAAGACCAAAATACAATCAGATTTGATATTCAACTTACTTGAACCGGCGGCCTATACTCTTGATACCTGTATTTTGGTGAAAAATTATCTGGATCGGGTGGAAGACGATTTCCGGAAGTGCCATACGCAGGCAGCGGCAAAAAAGAGCGTGACCGAAAAAAGGTTGCACAAAGCTTTGGGCATTTCGGGTACACAAAAATTCAAAAGCGCCTATTACAATGAAAATATTGCTGATCTGGCGCTGAATAGTAAAAGCCTGGAAGCGGTGCGACTTTCGGGTAATCGTCTGTTGCGCGAGGCGGCCCCGATTTTTCAGGAGCCGGAATCGAAAATGGGCGGCGCGCAATTTCTGGCGGCATATAAGCATCTGGGGGCATGGCGAATGGAGACTTTTACTTTCAACCTATTGATCCTGGGAAGTATGGCGCTTCTGCTTTTTCTTGCGCTCAACGCGCGCCTGCTTGCTCGCCTGATGAATATTCGAAAAAAATGAAACTGACAAAGGAGATTGGTTATGAAAAATAAAGTAAGATGGGCAATGGGTTTATCCGTCATTTTCTTTTTGCTTTTACCCCTTCAGGTAAGCGCGCAGTCCGGCGGTTCTTCCGCGCAAAGTCAAAGTTTTCGGTCTTTCCTGGAAGGAAAAAGAGGAAAGGCTGAAAAATCGGCGTCTTTCCATTATGCCGCGCTTCCGATGAAAGAAGCCAAACTTTCTTACCAATCCAGCCTGACCCTGCCGGTCAAGGGCAGCTATGCCTGTAAAAATAAAACCCAGCTTCGGGTACTGGCGGGGATGCACGGTTTTGATCTGAACTATGCTTTGGTTTTTGGCCGGAAAAAGGAATTTGTAAACACACTGAAATTCCTGAATGAGGAAATCCTGGGCCGTCTGGAGAAAGGGGATTACATCAACATCAACACTGAGGCGGCCAAAGAAGCAAAAGCTCTGGTGTCTGACTTGAATGATCCCGAAAACATTGAGAAATTTAAATCATCCTGGAGCCGGCATATGGGGGAGGCCATCAAAAAGGCGGAGAACGATCCGAAGGTCATGGAACAGGTTTTAGACCAGTGGTACGGGGGGCTTATCGAAATCAGCTATATTTTGTGCAACCTGACCCTGACCGGCCAAAGCGGCGACAAACTGTATGGACTGTTTGTTGATCATATGCTGCGCGTGGACGCTTTAAACATGCACATGCAGAAGTTCTACGATTCCGACTACGGCAAGGCGCTTGCGCAGTCCGACCGAAAAAACATTTTTCCGCCCATCATTGAAAGGATAGAAGCCAAGCATGGCCTTCTGGACAGAAAAGATATTCAGTTTATTCGGGATATTGTCAAAAAGGTTCGTGCGGATTATGCGGCGCCCTGTAAGTGAATAAACGCAAGCAGATCATGGGGGCAGTGGCCGGGAAGAACACCTC
>DAOLNX010000141.1:0-5010 GCA_035416785.1 Smithellaceae bacterium
ACTTCCAGATAAATAACGTCGTTCAATGGTATCTTTTCCAGACTTTGTTTGAGAATATCTTTGCTTGCCTCAATGAGCATGGCATTTTCCTTTGTCTGGAAAGTATCTTCGATCCGCGCCTGCATGCTTGCCTGCGTGAGTCCCGGAACGCACAGGTATTTTGTGGTCACCTGTCTTTCCGGTTGGAAGACATCCCATTTGAAGCCCAGTCCGATGAGGAAGGGGGCTTTCATTTGCGGAATGGCTTTCCGGTTTGAACCATATTCTCCGTAGATTTTATAGCCGCAGGTGTTTTCTCTTTCTTCATATCCGAAATGGACAAAGGATAAATCCGGAAGGATTTTCTCAAATGAAACCAGCAATCGCTCTTTTTCCTGCTTTTTGTCCGCCAGCCCGGGGGGCAGGGTAAAAGCACGTTGCTTTGTCTTTACTTCGTTGTTTTGATCCGTTTCCCGCATTGTGACATTGCACCTCAACATTTCCGCACATCCAGGAAAGAATCATCAGCCAGCAAGAACTTCCAATTTCGTTAATCTTCCCGGAACTATTTTTTTGAAGCGAGCTCAATTTTTTATACTAACCCTTTGTTTATTTTCCTGTATTCACAAAGTGTGTAATTTGGTGGTCACTGGTTTTAATTTCGCTGAGATCCTGATGAATGAATCCTGTTCGAAATATTCTTTGTTACCATCATTGCTTTTGTCGCGCGGCACAAACCGATTGTCAATAAATTCTTTGTTATATTCATCATCTCGGTAAAATATTCCTCCGGAGATTGTTCCGGTTTTCTTTGGCGACGACATGCAAAATCAGTTCGCGCGGGTCTGGCGGTAATACCACTGCATTTGCGAAGGAGAGCTTTCCTCGTCCAAATTTTCTTCCGAAATCATCTGTTCGCCCTGCGACGGCGGCAATACTTCTTTGAGTTTCCATACCTGATCCAGGCGGCCGAAGGTCCAGTATTCTTCAAAAGGCGTTACGTACGGCTGACGGCTTAAAATACGATTACCCTTGCAGAATATTTTTTGGGCATGCGCGCTGATCCGAACGATAAACTCATCTTTTGCCGGGTCGGCATAGTTTCTGATCAGGATCAATTCGGCTTTCCTGACGCAGAGGTTCCTGTATTCTATGTTCATTCCCTCCATCTGCCATTGTTGCAATGTTTTGGATAAATCTTCCGCAACCGCGGGAAACAAATCCGCGGCAGGAGTCTTTGCAGGATCGCCATTTTCGCGCGCCAGATAAACATTCAGGAAGATCTTTCTGGAACGCTCCAGCATCAGCCGCCGATCCCAGATTTTATCCGTCTGGACGAGGAAATTCAACATCCGCTCTATGCGCGTGGCTTTATCTTCCGTTGGCTTTGCAAGCCAGGGTCCGGGCGTTCCTTCCTTTCCGGCGGTTTCATCGTAAATTCCCTCGATTGTGCGGTCGGTCAGCATTTCGACAAAGTTTTCGTCCTTGAGGATGTCGGACTCTCCTGCCTGCTCGATTTCCCGCAACAGCCAGTTTTTGCCGGAAAGCTGGAAGGTCCAGAATTCCTGAAATTGGGAGGGATGGCGGTCGCCCCGTAAAAAGGCGTTGATGCGGTCGTCAATATAGTAATCTCGAGCCGAGGCGGTGATGAGCGCGGTAAATTCGCGCAAATCCTGTTTCTCCGTATACCGGACATTGACGATATCCACCTTTTTTACCTGGAGGTCATCCAGTTTGTTGATTTCGTGGTTTCGTTTCAGGCCCTGAATTTGAGCGTTTTGCACGGCAAAGAGATCCTCCATAAGCAGCGTCTTCATGGGGGTGTAATCGCGCTTTTGCCAGCAGTCCTGAAGCTTGAGAAAGGTCGTTTCGCTTACTTTGCGCAATTCCTGCGGGGACATGGTCAAATCCTGTCTGCTGATAAATTCAAGCAGCTTTTCTGTTTTTGCGGCCTTCGGATCGATTTGGGAGCGGCTGTAAAGATAATCCAGATTTTCCTCCCTGCCGCTTTCTGTCTTGCTTTTAAAGGCCACAATGATCAAGATTCCGGCAATCATCAGAAAAACAAACCCCGGCCCCAAACTGTCGTCCGAAGAGCCGCTGCGTGAACCGGAAGAATGCGAACCTGAGCGGCTGAAACCACCTCCACCCTTGTTGTGAACAACGAAATCCGAGGCGAGAAATGTGTGCGGACGGTTGACGCTGAGATTATAAACATTTTCTTTTTTCGCGCTTTGCTTTGTTTCCAGAACCGTACAAGCGACAAAAGCGCCTTGATCCCGGAAAAGTATTTTTTGTCCGGGCTGAAGCAGGCCTGCTTCAAGATAGGTTCCATCCGTCAATCCGATGGGATGTTCCGCGGTCGTCCTCAGCTCTCCCCGATTGGTTTTGACGGATAAAACAAAGCTTCGGGAGGAAAATATTTTTTCCACGCGGGCATTGACGATTTTCCCGTTTGGGTCAACGGCTTGAATTTCATCGTTTGCCGAGAGTTTTTCGATGGGAATCTGTCCGGACAATGTCCGGATTCCTGTGCCGGCGGGAAAACAACCGCCTCCGCCTTTATTATGAACAGCCAGGCCTGCCGCAAAAAACGTATGGGGCTGATCGGTTTGCAGATTGTAAACCCAAACGCGCCTGGAAACCTTTTCCAGAGAGACTATCCGCTGTTTGGAAAGAGTACGACCGTCCCAGGCAAAAATGGCATCGCCTGCCCGCAGAATCTCCATCGTCTTGAATGTGCCGTTTCCTGTATAAAAAGGGTGTTCGGCCGTCACCCCAAGCGCGACGTGAGCGGTTTTTAATAGAAAATAATCGTCCACCCGATGGCGGATTACCTTTTTTACCCTGGTATGAACCATCGCCCCTTCCGGTGAATACGCCAATAATTTATCGCCTTGCCGGACTGAACGAATGAATATGGTTGTGCCGTCGGTTTTCAGAATTTCACTGTCGGGAAGAAAGCATCCTTTATTATGCACCACAATGCCCGCCGGAATAAAGGTTCCACCCGGCATGACCAGCAAATTGTAAGCCGGTTGAACCGGTTTCACCGGCCGGATCTTATGGATGGAGATGGCTTGCAGGGTTCCGTTGCGAATTTGATAAATATGATCGCCGGCTTGTAAACGTCCGGCAATACGATACTCTCCCGGCCCGACCAGGACAGGATGCCCCGCCGTAATCAGAAATTTGTGCTCTCCCGCGGTAATTTCCTGATAACCGGCCGGCCGGACTTGAGTAATGGCTTTAACCGTGCCTGTCTGTATTTTCCCGCCAACGACACTGATTACCGGATCACCCGGACGGAGCATTTCAATGGAAACTGCCCCTGCGGGCGTTAAAATGGGGGTGCCTTTGGCAAGACATCCTCCTCCGCCGCGCGCCAAAACGGAAGAGGAAGCAAAAAAACAGATCAGAACCACTGCCGGAAGAATCATCCAGTTTTTCATATGCCGTCTCACAACATCATCTTTGGAAAAACCAATTTGCTTTTATGATCGGGAACATGCCCAATATCCCTTTGCGCGATTCAATGAAGAGCGGATAGAATCCCACCCAGAACCGCGGCAGCCACGACAATGCTCAGGCCGATAATGCATGCTCCCACAATCCTGCCGAAGTATTCGGCTACGGCGGTATTCCCTCTGATCATTTCCTTTTCCTCATCGATGTTCGGAGTCAATTTATCCATCAGTCTGGGGACAAGCGCGGAACTTGCCAGCACCAGAAACATGCCGACCAAACCGCCTACCAGTGCAAAAACGATGGACCATCCGATGTTGGTTACTGTCTCAGTCATAGAAACTCCTTTCTGAATAATTTTGAACGATTATTTCACCTGCGGCGCTATACGCTCTTGTTCATCTTCCAGCAGAAAAAAAGGTTCGGGCCGGAAATTGAACAAGCCCGCGACAATATTACCGGGAAACATTTCTACACGATTTTTATACCGCAACGCCATATCGTTGTAATACTGTCTCATCAAACCGATTTTATTTTCCGTTGCGGTCAATTCCATCATCAGGACGGCAAAACCTTCGCTGGCTTTTAGATCGGGATAGGCTTCAACCTGGATCAACAGAGATTGGAAAGAAGCGGAAAGAGCTTTTTCAGCTTCCGCCCGTTCTTCAATATTTTCCAAGACTCTCTGCGCCTTCCGGCGCGCTTCGATGACCAGAACCAATGCGCGGCGCTCATGGGAAGCATAGCCTGCAACCAGCTCAAGAATGTTGGCAATCAGGTCGTGGCGTCTTTTCAATTGCACATCCATTCCGTGCCAGGCGTTTTTCACTTCATTGCGGTAATAAATCAGGCGATTGTACAAAAGGACCGAAAAGAGAAGGGCAATGGCAATAATGATTATCAATACAAGAGCTTCCATATTATGCAAAATCTCCGGCAACCGCCTGAATGCCTTCCTGACAAAGTTTGGCAAGACAAAAAGTATGTTCGCGTCCCTCAATAAGCGCATGAAGCTCAAAGGGATTCTTCCCTGCTTCGCGCAAGGCCTCTATCAGTTGGCCGGCCGTAAAGGGAAGCCGCTGGGCAACCAGCGGGGCAAGCGCGGCTGCCGCGCAGGCGCGAGCCGGATCTTGCTTTGCATTGAGCAAAGCATCCATTAAATCATCAGGATATGTGAGGCATCCCCATCGTAGGGCATCAGGAGTCAGGCACCATTCCCCACGGGTATCGCGCTCAAAAAGAGGGAGGTTATGAAACAGGGTTTCGACCGGCGGTATGGGGGGCCGCGGCAATTTGCCCCTGTTTTGAAGATCGAAAACGGGTTGTTTCAGACGGGGCGCTAAAAGCGCATGAGCTTCGGCGCGAAGGACGGGATCCTCATCCGGGTCAGCCAGAGCAGCAAATAATGCCTTGTCTGCCTTGCCGCCGTGATCCTTTAATGTCGCCAGAGCGTGATAGGTGTGAAGACGAGTCCAGGCGCTCAACCGGCGGTTGGCAATGTCCGTCTCCAAACTGACGGCAATCTCTTTGAGGTCCAAAGGCGCCAAAGAGGCGGATACGGTATCG
>DAOLNX010000142.1:0-4916 GCA_035416785.1 Smithellaceae bacterium
CCTTCAAGTCGACGACTTTTCCCGAAGGCCGGTTTTCACCAAGGGGCCGCGGCCCTTGTGGTCTGAAACGGTCTACATGACCGAAAAATATCAATATTGATATAACTGCCCGCCGAATAAGGGCAACTGATCAGGGCCTGAACTTCTCTATTATCCGGCGGATTGCCGTTGACATCAAAGCAGGATTGGGTGTTGGGATTGCAATCCTTTGGGATCCATTTTTTTTCATCATAGGCCCAGCCACATGCGCCACACTGTCCGGCCTTGTTTTTCTCCAGGTCGCGCAGCCAGCCTTGTCCCACCGGATTGGTTGCCCACCAGATATGATAAGCCATTTTATGCATTTTCTCTCTTGATGAGGCGGAGGCCATTTCAATTCCGCTTGGAAAACCAGCCGCCGTCCAGAAGGACGTATGGTTGTTGGAGACCTGTTCGGCGGTGAACGGATTTTCTACAACCCAGGCAGGCCGGAGGCCGCCAGAGAGTCCGATGGGACCGCCCCACCGCCCCCCCGCATCCAGCAAAGGCGGCGAGTATCAGAACCAGGCCGGCGAGCAAAACATTATTCCAATATCTATTTTGAGGCAACATACAGCATCTCCTTACGATAATCTTACTATAATGTCATCGGCATTGCCATGGATAGCCTTAAATGCGTGAATTTGTATTTAGCGACACGGGTAAAATAATAAATTGCGCTGTCATTCCCGTTGGGACGAATAACGGGCAACCATTTTCTTCCGCAAAAAGATTTCCACTTCACAAGTCATGAACTGACTTATTTAACCATGTCCTTCCCGGATTCCGGAATCTTCTGATGACCGACTATCGCGTTTATGCCAGTTGACAGCTGTCGAGAGGATGTTCCTGATGTCCTGATATTCGGCCCGCCAGCCGAGGGTCTTTCGGGCTTTCGAGGCGTCCGCAACCAGGCGGGCAGGATCTCCCGCACGGCGCGGGGCGGGAACATCATTGATATTCAGCCCCAGGTCGTTGAGTGCAAAAAGGATTTCTTTAACCGACGTGCCCTGTCCTGTTCCGAGATTGACAAAATCCGATACCCCGTCATTGACGAGATGCTCGACAGCCAGCAAATGCGCGCGTGCCAGATCTTCGACATGAATATAATCTCGAATGGCGGTGCCATCCGGTGTGGGAAAATCCGTTCCGAAAATTTTCAGTGGCGCTTGATCCGCTGCGGAACGGATGGCCAGGGGGATGAGGTGCGTTTCTGGGTCATGTCGTTCGCCGATCTCGCATTCGGGGTCGGCTCCGGCGGCGTTAAAATAGCGCAAAGCCATAGAACGGATCTCGCCGCGCGCGGCGAGATCGCTTAAAATCCGCTCAATGATCAGCTTGGTTTGTCCATAAGGGCTGATCGGCATCTGCGGACACGACTCTGTGATGGAATCCGTTTCGGGAATTCCGTAAATCGCGCAGGAACTCGAAAAGACTATTCGACTCTGTCCGCTCTCCCGCATCGCCTCCAGAAGACATAACGTCCCGCCCACATTGTTTTTGTAATACTTAAACGGCTTTGTCACAGACTCTCCGACGTAGGAGCAGGCGGCAAAATGAATGACGGCAACGGGGGCGTAAGACTTCAGGACTTTTTTTAATTTATCGCAATCGAGAAGGTCTCCGCGTTCAAAGGGTCCCCACTTCACAAAATCCTCATGCCCGGTGGACAGGTTATCGTAACAGACGGGTTCATATCCGCTGTGCGCCAGAAGTTTGCAGGTGTGAGATCCGATGTAGCCTGCGCCCCCCGTCACAAATATTCTTTTCATAAATCACCTCACGACAGACCTGTCGCCGATAGTCTGCAATTTTCCTGATACTCGTAATCCGTATTGACGGCCCACAGATCGTGCCGGCTGCCGTCTGCGATATTTTCAGCCGCCAGCAGTCCCATTAAAATACTGTGGTCCTGGTTGTTGTACTTAAAAGCACCCTGGCGTCCGATGAAACAGAGATTCAACTGCTCGCTTAAGACCTTTTCAACGCAATCAAGATGCTTTTTATACCCCGATGCATATATGGGGTAGGATTGGGGAAGGCGAACGACCTTTCCGTCTTTGACCGACCGGCGCAAAATCAATGAGGTTCGACAGGCTTCATCCGTGGCCAGTTGAATCAGCTCCTGCTCTCGGGCGCTCCAGATGTCGTCTTCGTCATGGCACCAGTACTCCAAACAGATAATGGTGTTGGGCGATTCCCGATTTTCTCCCGGCGTCCAGTTGCTGAAATTGGTGATGCGGCCGGTTTTCAAATCGGGAGAATGGACATAAATCCATTGATCGGGAAAAGGGTTTGCGCCTTCGACAAGCAGATACACCAAAATGGTATTTCGAAAGCGCAGGCATTTTGCGCGCTCTTTTACCTCCGCCGGAACATTCATGCGTTCGATAAGTTGGGTGATCGGCATCGATGAAACAATGAAGTCAAAAGGCCTTTCAGAGCCGTCTTCCAAAATCAGCGCAGCTTTGCCCTCCGGCGTTTGGGCGGCGCGCACCGAGGCCGCAGGTGTGCCAAGATGAATTCTTCCCCCCAGGTCACAAATCCTTTTGGCCATTTCGTCGTAAGCGAAGCCGGTGCCCAGATGCGGGTAGGCAAATTCATCCACCAGCGTCTTGTGTTTGGAGCCGGACGAACCGAAAAGGGCCGATTTGATCGCCTCCGAGAGGGAAAACTTCTTGATTCTCTGCGCCGCGAAATCGGCGTCCAGTTCCGAACAGGGCAGGCCCCAGAGCTTTTCACTGTAGGCTTTGAAGAAGATGTTGAACAGCCGGCGTCCGAACCGGTTGGCCACCCAGGCCTCGAAGGTCGATTCGTCTTTTTCGGGAAATAGGCCGGCCTTTAGATAACTCAAAACACACAAAGCCGCCTCGAAAAAGCCCAGGTTGATAACGGCGTTAGAGGCTTTGAGGGGATAGTCGAAAAAACGGTTGCGATAGTAGATGCGGGTTAACCGATTGACCAGGCTGTAGCGCGAGCTGATCACGTTGCTCCAGATCTTGTTGACGCGGGGGTCGTTGCTGAAAAACCGGTGAGGTCCGAGATCGACGAGCTGTCCCCAAAGGGGAATGGTTTTGGCCATGCCGCCCACGGCGTTAGCCGCCTCGAAAACTTCAACCATCAGTCCTTTGCCGGCTAGTTGATAGGCACATGTTAAACCGGCTGGTCCTGCGCCGATGATAGCAACTGTCTTTCCGGTCATTCAACATCCTGCGCTTTCGTCAGCTTCCGACAATCATAGAAAAAAGCGGCACTCTGATACAATAATTTTTGACATATTTCCAGAAATACATTAGGCAGGCATTGCGCCATCGGTCCTGTGCCGCATGAATTTACTAGACCTTGTACGATCAAAGTTTATCTAAGATTTTAAATCGCGGGGAAACGGGAATTCTGGGGGCACAATCCTTGTGCGGTCGGACAAGGCCGTGTGATCTCACTTTTGAGGAGTATGGGTTTCTGTTGCAAGTTGAACACGCAAGGAATCGGATAGGGAAAGCTACGGTAGGTATTTCCATGCAAAAATCATTGTGAGGATTACTTTGTTCGGGTTCCCCAATAACGATAAAATGTCTCGGCGCAGGAGATTCAGCCGCGGTTAAGAGAAATTCCGGTGGAAGGATGCAAGTGGAAAAAAACGTGCAATCTAAGCAGGATGCCCTATTCAAGGCTTTAATCTATTCAATTTTTTTCATATTTGTCCTCTTGAGCTTACGTTACCAGTATTTGCTTCTCAGCTACAGAGAGTGGGGGGACGAATCCGAAACCATTGTCGCTGCAAAAATGATGGCGGCGGGCATGAAGCTGTACGCGGAGATATTCAACCAGCATGGCCCCCTGACGTTTTTGCCGGGGATCATCACGGAGATGATCGGGGACTATGGGATTAAGGGGCATAGGGTATCCATTGCGTTGCTTCAAATATTGGCCGTTTTCTCAATCTATAACGCGCCGGTACTGAAATCTGTGACGCAGAAAATGATCGCTTCCGCGGTTTCGGCGGTCATGATCATTGTGTTTATGCCTGATATTTTCGGGCATATGTACAAATATCAGACATTGGCAGGAATTCTACTTGTTGTCATTGGTTCTCAATACACAATCCCCGCTATTTGTTGTCCTCATAAATTGAATCGTTTCAGGGTGGTTCTCGGGACTATTCTGATCACCTCACTTCCATTTTTGGCGATCACGTATTTGCCCATTGCGGGCCTGCTGTTTCTGGCTTCTTTGCGGAAACAGTATTTGGCGCATGCTATCATTGGCTGCTTTGCCGGTCTTCTGGCCAATATGCTTTTTTTAGGGCTTTACGGATCATTTTCCGGATTCCTGGCTTTTCATTTGTATTTGAACGCAAAAATACTCCCTTTATACACGGGGCTTCAGCCGGGCTGGCAGTTAATCGTCAATGCCGTTAGGACCGCTACTTCAGATTTAGCGCACTTTTTATCATTGATCGTCATCCTTCTGGGCGCAGCAATTCTTGCCTTAAAAGAAAAATCGTTTCCCTGGCGAACGCTGTTTCTGGTGGCTGGTTTATGCAGTTTGCTGATGCGCGGCGCAGGCTTCCATGGGATGCCGTATTTTTACGCAATCCTGCCATTGCTCGTTTTAACGTTAAGCGCCATGGAAGATGAATCCCGGGCTTCTAAGTTTGTTGCCATAGGGCTCTTGTTGCTTCTTACACTGAAGGTATCGCTTTTGCTTCCTGGAGAAAGACAGAAATTATCGTCCGCGCAAATTCCGAAAGAAACAGAATTTTCGCAATTGGCTCAACTTTATACAACGAAGGAAGATAGAATCATTGCTTATTCCTTCCAAAACTTCCAGTACATAGCCTCAGAGCGATTGCCGGCTTCTGCACATTTTTTCTATTTTCCGTGGCAGGAGAAATATAA
>DAOLNX010000143.1:0-4911 GCA_035416785.1 Smithellaceae bacterium
CAAAGATCGTTTTTGTGGGAAGCGAATTCATGAAACCCTTTACTGAAGGTTATGCCCAGGCAACCCATAAACCTGTCGTGGTGGAAGTGGTTACCGGAATTGAACATGCATTCAAGAATGTGGAAACCACCGTTGCAGAAATTCTGAAGACGTATCCGGTTGACGAAGCCCTCGTGCCTCAAAAACCGGATGATCCCTTCCTTCTGCTGTACTCTTCGGGCACGACCGGGCGGCCCAAGGGCATCCTGCTGAAACATGCCGGGCAGCTGTCTTTATCCAGAGCTCAGGTTGGCATGAACTGCTTGCAGGAAAATGATGTCATGCTCATGGTTCTGCCCTATTTCCATGTCAACCCGATTTGCGTATGGACGTTCTCGATCCTCTTTGGCGGCATGAGTATCTGTCTGCGTAAAAGCCCATCGCCCAACGACTTCTGGGAACCCATCCTGGATTACGGCGTCACGATTGTCATGGGTGTTCCGGCCTTGTATGCCTTTGTGCTCTTCACCGCAGACCCGGCAAAGATCGACGCCTCCAGGCTGAAGCTGAGATATGCGTTCAGCGGCGCCGCCCCCATGCCCGTCGATATCATCAATACGTTTAAAGAGAAGTTCAATACGGAAATTATCGAGGGGTTCGGTCTCTCCGAGGCTCATGGCATGTCCACGATCAACCCGCTTACGGGCAAGCGAATACCGGGGTCCGTCGGAGTAGCAATGCCGGGCAACGACGTAAAAATTCTAGATGATGACAATAAAGAAATGCCTATCGGCGAACCGGGAGAAATCTGCATCAAAGGCGCTCAGGTCATGCTCTGCTATTTCAACCAGCCCGAGGCAACAAAAGAAACTATCAAGGATGGCTGGCTGCATACGGGAGACATGGGGAAAATGGATGATGAAGGATTTATCTATATCGTGGACCGGAAAAAGGAAATGATCAACCGCGGCGGAGAGAACATCTATCCACGGGAAGTGGAGATGGCCATCGAGCACAATAAAAAGATCAGGGAGGTTGCCGTTGTTGGCGTTCCGGATCCGGCGCTGACCGAGCAGGTCAAGGCGTATGTTATCCTCCACGATAATGAGACTCTCACGCAGGAAGAACTCAAAGAATACCTCCTGGACAAGCTTGCGCGCTACAAAATTCCCACTCAAATGGAAGTGGTCAAAGATCTGCCTAGAACCCCCACTGGCAAGGTCATGAAAAAGGAACTCAAACGCATCGAAAAGGAAAAGGCGGGCAAGACATGATTATCGATTGCCATTTCCATTTAGAGGAGAGAGCTCTGACGGTTGACCGTTTGATCAGCGAAATACAAAAGGCCGGCGTTGACAGGGTGGCTCTCATGGGCAGCATTATTGGACCTTTCGATGAGCCGCCCGTATTTCTCATCAAACTGCTGCAGAAACTTCTGGAAAACTCTTTGACGAGAGGAGTGGGAAGAGCGCTGGTCTCAAACTTCACACCAAAGGGTGAAGTCAAAATACTGGGGAAGTCCTACCTGCTCGAGACTGACCCCGACAACGAAAAAGTTTTTGCCACCGTCCAGGAGCATCCAGACAAGTTCCTCGGGTGGATCTTCGTGAACCCAAGGGGTAGGAAGAATCAGGTCAGGGAATTTGAAAAGTATAAGGACATGCCCGGTTTCATCGGTGTGAAAGCTCACTCCTTCTGGCATCACTTCAGACCCGTGGAGCTCACACCCGTTGCACAGAAGCTTGTCAGGACCGGCAAGCCTCTCCTGATCCACACCGGATTCGGTGAAGAGGGTGATTTCGAGGCGCTTCTGAAAAACGTGCCGGACCTCAAACTCATCCTGGCTCACGCCGGGTTTCCCGACTACGCAGATACATGGAAGAAGATAAAGCCGCTGAAGAATGTGTTCCTGGACCTTTCCCAGACGACCTACACGAGCGAGAGGGCGACACTCAAGACCGTGGAGATGTTCGGCGCGGATAGGCTTTTCTTCGGCACAGACGGCCCTTTCGGTTTTCACGGTCCTGATCATCAATACGATTACGGGTTCATCAAACGGAGAATCGAAAATATGTTCGCAGATGTAAAGATTAAGAAGAAACTCCTGGGTGAAAGTTTCGCAAATGTAGTTGATTTGTGATAACAATTTTACTTTAGACACCCTTTAAAAGCAAACGACCTTTGAGGAGAAACCGATGGAAAAAATAAATTTTAATCTAGACAATAAAATTGCCCTGATAACCGGAGCCAGCAGAGGCATCGGCGAGGCCATCGCTATTACGCTTGCCGACTACGGCGCCCACTGTATTCTCGTCAGCCGAAAGGTGGACGCCCTTGAAGACGTGGTCACAAAGATTGCATCCCGTGGCGGAAAAGCCGATGTCATGGCCTGTCACGTCGGTGATCTCAAACAAATTGAAGGCCTATTTGCGAAAATCAAAGAGCGCCACGGCATGCTGGATATCCTCATTAACAACGCCGCTACCAATCCGTACTTCGGGGAAATGCTGGGCGCGGATGAGGGGATCTGGAATAAAACCTTCGATGTGAATTTAAAGGGGCCCTTTTTCATGATCCAGCAGGCAGCAAGGCTAATGGAAACCGGCGGTGGTGGAGCCATCGTCAACGTCTCCTCGATCAACGGCGTTAAACCGGCGCTATTGCAAGGCGTATACTCTATCACCAAGGCAGCCATCATCTCCATGACACAGGCTTTTGCCAAGGAACTGGCCGGAAAGAAGATAAGGGTGAACGCGCTTTTGCCAGGGCTGGTGGCTACAAATTTTTCCAAGGCTATTATCGACAACGAAGCCATCCACGATATCGCGGTGAAAATGATTCCCCTGAACAGGCATGCCCAGCCGCGGGAAATCGCCGGCGTCGTGCTTTACCTGGTTTCCGACGCGGCATCCTTCACCACCGGAGCAAGCTTTGTGGTGGACGGTGGCGCTCTTGCTTAATGAATATCAAATGTAAAATACTAAGGGATATTATCGTGTTATGAAAAAATGCAGAGATGGACGTTTGGAGGGCAAAGTTGCCGTTGTTACCGGAGCAGCAGACGGGATCGGCCGGGCAACGGCAGTGCTTTTTGCTCAGGAAGGCGCGAAACTGGTTCTTGCCGATATCAATGAGAAAGGTCTGGAAGAAACTATAATGCTTGTGAAGGATGAACAGGGATCCAGCGTCGGCAAAAAAGTGGATGTTTCCGTGGAAAGCGACGTGGAAGCATTGATTAGCCTAGCGGTCAAAATCTATGGCCGGATTGATATTCTTTGCAATAATGCCGGCATTACCGGACAATTCCTGAGCCTTGACCAGGAAAACGGCGATGATTGGCAGAAGGTTTACGCAGTCAATGTTCTCGGCGCTGTCTATGGGGTTAAACATGCCGCGAAGTATATGAAAGAGCAAAAATCCGGCGCCGTCGTGAACACGGCTTCTGTTGCGGGAATACGCGCCGGTGCGGGATTAAACGCCTATAGCGCGAGCAAGGCCGCGGTGATTAATTTTACAAAGACGGCGGCCTGTGATCTGGGATGTTATAATATCCGGATCAATGCTGTTTGTCCGGGATTAATCGAAACGGGAATGACTCGTCCTTTTTTTGATCTGGCCCGTGAAAAAGGAAAGATGGACAAGATGGGCAGCCGATGCGAACTGAGGCGCTACGGCCATCCGGAAGAAATCGCCGCCGTCATCTGCTTTCTGGCCAGCGAGGATGCAAGCTTTATCACGGGACAGGCGCTTGCGGTGGACGGCGGCAATACGGCATCTCTGAATATGCCGGGTATGAAAGTTTGATAATTTTTTAGCGGCAAAACCACTGTTACTCAATCGGTCATTGCCGGCAGACAAAAGAGAATATTTCGAGGCGAATTGAAAACGGGTCTGTCTTTTTTACAACTTACGAATGGAAATATTTGATTCTCCATTAATAAGCCATGTGTATCTTTGTAAATGGAAGCGCGTTCAACAATCCCATGATTGTCGAAAAGACTCATCAGCCGGATTTCCACCAGAAGCGCCATCAATTTCATCTTTACAAAACGCTTTGTTCCTGATTAAAGTCAGCCCATAAAAAATTCAGGAGCATTTTCATGGTTCAGTCGCATCTTCCCGAATATGACTATGATGTGGTAATTATCGGCGGTGGGCCGGCTGGCTATACGGCTGGAATTTACGCTGCACGCGCAGCTCTTAAAAGTCTTCTGATCGAAGGCGTGGGAACGACAAGCCAGATCACCATCACGGATATGATTGAAAATTATCCCGGAATTCCCGATGGGATCGGCGGATATGAGCTGATGCAGCTTTTCAAAGATCAAGCCCGGAAGTTTGGTCTGGAAATCTACTCTCAGGATGTGACGGAAATCAGGAAGGTCTCCGACAAACCGACGCTCTGGCAGGTGACGGCTGGAAACGCTATTTATAAAACCTTAAGTATTGTTGCTGCGACCGGAGCGATGTGGCGTAGCCTTGGTGTTCCGGGAGAGGAAGAATTCAAAGGCCGCGGCGTGTCGTATTGTGCCACCTGCGACGGTCCTTTTTACAGGAACCGCGATGTCGTGGTGGTGGGCGGCGGAGATACGGCGATCCAGGAGGCACTGTTCCTGACACATTTTGCCAATAAAGTTACTGTGATTCATCGGCGAGACCGACTTCGGGCCGCCGGCATGCTGCAGAAAAGAGCTTTCTCTGCAAAGAAAATCGAATTTGTCTGGAACGCGGTTGTAACGGAAATAACCGGGTCAGAGTTTGTCACGGGCGTGAAAGTGAAGGATATCCAGGCAGGAACGGTTCGTGAAATCGCGGCCGATGGCGCCTTCATTTTTGTCGGTCGCCTGCCTTATACGGAAATATTCAAAGGAATCGTGGATATGGATGTCTCCGGCTTTATACGAACCGATGAAAACATGAAAACCAATGCCG
>DAOLNX010000144.1:0-4882 GCA_035416785.1 Smithellaceae bacterium
CACCCACTAGACCCTGAACCTAGCGCGTCTACCAATTCCGCCACTTCGGCACGCGGATTGTCCCTATACCGATCCATAAGTCTTGTCAAGATAAAATCAGCTTGAATTAAATATACAAAATGCTATGGTGCGGCGCAGATGAACTGAATTGGTGAAAAAAATGGTTGTCATGGAAGGCATTCAATTATTACAGAAAGATTTTCAGGGGGCGTATGTCACCATCGGTAATTTTGACGGGGTGCACTTGAGCCACCAGCATATTTGCCGCAAATTATCTGTAGAGGCAAAAAAAGCCGGGAAAAAGTCGCTGGTCATTACCTTCGATCCGCATCCCAAGATGATTCTTCATCCGAATATCAAGCCTTTTTACCTGATTACGACGAAGACGGAAAAGATCCATCTGCTTGAGAAATGCGGCGTTGACGGGACCGTGATCATTCCTTTCGATTCGCATTATGCAAAAACCACGGCAGAACAATTCGTTCAGGATTTTTTGTGGAAAAAACTGTTCATCTCGAAAATTATTATCGGCCATGATTATGTCTTTGGACAAGCCAGGCAGGGTAACGACGCGTATCTGAAACTTCACGGCAGAAAGTTGGGCTTTTCCGTAGAAGTGATTCCGGCGTTTACCATTGACGACGAAATTGTCAGCAGTACGCTGATTCGCAACTATATTCTGGATGGCAATCTCCGTTCGGCAACACGTTTTATGGGACGTCATTACAATGTTGCCGGCAGGGTGGTCAAGGGAGCGGGACGGGGTACCGGTTTGGGTTTTCCCACAGCGAACATCGAACCGGAAAAGGAACTGCTGCCACCGCCGGGTATTTACGCGGCATTTGTCATGGTGGAGGATAATAAATATATGGCAGCGCTGAATATCGGAGTGAAACCGACTTTTGAAGATTATACCTATACGTTTGAGGCCTTTTTGCTGGATTACGCGGGCAACCTGCGCGGTCAAACAATAAATGTTCTGTTTGTGGAGAAGTTGCGGGATATTGTCAAATTTGACAGTCCCGAAAGCTTGAAGCGTCAGATCGCTGCGGATGTGGAAAGAACAAGAGAACTATTGAAGGTCAATTAAATGATATTAAAGGAGAAGAAATATGTTGAAAATTGCCATTGTGGGCGCAACCGGCATTGTCGGTCAGCAAGCGATCGTTAGTCTTTTGGGGCATCCCTGGTTTACCATTACCAAACTTGTCGCTTCGGAGCGTTCGGCTGAAAAGAAATATATTGACGCATTGCGTGACGCCAACGGTTCCATCCGCTGGTGGTGCCCGGAAGAACTTCCCCCGGAGATTGCAAATATGATTGTGGAGGAAGCGGGAAGCTTTGACCCGGCTTCGGTGGATATAATTTTTTCGACCATGGATGCCGGTCCCGCCAAAGATCTGGAACCCAAATATGCAAGGACGACGCCGGTGATCAGCACCGCATCGGCGTTTCGTTATGAAGAGGATACTCCGATTCTGGTGGGCGGCGTCAACATGGAACATGCGGCGCTTCTGGATGTTCAGCGGAAAAATCGTGGATGGAAGGGGTTTATTTCTCCCAAATCCAATTGTACCATTGCGGGGCTGGTGGTGTCTTTGAAACCGATTCTGGACAATTATGGCGTGAAACAGGTCATGATGACCTCCCTGCAGGCCATGTCCGGTGCGGGGCGCACTCCCGGTCTTTCCGCCATGGACATGATGGAAAATGTCGTTCCATATATTTCCGGAGAAGAGCCGAAAGTCGAAACCGAACCTCAGAAAATTCTGGGAAAGCTTGCCGGTGATAAAATCGTTAACGCACCGTTCGGCATTACCGCTGCTTGTAATCGCGTGCCTGTTCTCGATGGCCATCTGGTTTGCGCGTTTGTGCAGACGGAGAAGCCTTGCTCGCCGGAAGACGTGAAAAACGTGATGATGGAATATGGAAAGGATTTTGCTGAGTTACACCTTCCCAGTTCCCCTGCGCATCTGATTGATGTGACCGATGATCCGTTCCGTCCTCAACCGCGCGTTGATCGCGACAAAGGTGGAGGCATGACGGTTACGGTGGGGCGTATCCGTAAGGATCCGATCATCCCCAATGGGATCAAATATGTTTGTCTGGCTCACAACACCAAGCTGGGCGCAGCTAAAGGTGCTTTGCAAACCGCGGAATATCTGGTTAAGAATTATCTGAAGCTGGTTTAAGATCGGCCTTCGGGCTGTTGATGGTTTTTTACAGCAAATTCATGGGCGGTGGCGCAAAATATATGAGCGCCACCGCCTTTTTGATGACAGGAACAGGAATTTAAGCAGCCAGTTTTATGGCGTCTTTTTTATTGGAGCGGCGCCAGATGCCCATTTTTTCTGCATCCCGAATCAGATCTTCACGAAAATCCGGATGGGCGATGTTGATTAATGCCTCCGCGCGTTCCCAGGTGCTTTTGCCTTTCAGTACCGCAGTGCCGTATTCCGTGACGATATAATGGGAGATGGTTCGGGGAATGGTGACAATCGAGCCTTGTTCCAGAAAAGGCCGGATACGTGATTTCAGTTGGCCCTGCTTGTCCATTTTAGTCGAAGAAAGGCAGATGAAGGATTTGCCGCCCCTGGAATGATAGGCGCCAAAAATATAATCAAACTGACCGCCTGTTCCGGAGATTTGACGGACGCCCGTGGATTCAGAGGAAACCTGGCCGTAAAGATCGACTTCAACCGCGTTGTTGATAGCCATCATGTTGTCGTTGGAGGCAATTCTCTGTGGATTGTTGGTGTAATCTACGGAATATGAAGCGCAGCAAGGATTCCTGTCCAGAAAATCGTAGAGCTTCTGGCTGCCCAGGGCAAAGGTGTAAACCATTTTTCCGATATCCGAACCCTTTTTCCGGTTTGTCACGCGACCTGCTTCGTACATATCTACAAAGGCATCGACCAGCATTTCCGTATGGACGCCCAGATCTTTGAGATCCGAATGGGCAATCAGCATGCCGACCGCATTGGGCATGGCTCCAATGCCCAGTTGAATGCAGGCGCCGTCAGTCAGTTCGTTGACGATCAGAGAGGCAATCTGTTTATCCACATCGGAAACAGTGGGCAGAGGAACGGAAATCAAGGGTTTATTGTCCGATTCAACGATGAAATTCACCTCGGAAATATGGATCGCTTCGTTGAGACCGCCGCAGCAGTAAGGAACCTGGTTGTTGACTTCGACAATGACGGTTTTGGCATGATCCGCGATGCATTTTGAGATGGAATTGGAAGGCCCGAAGTTAAAGTAGCCGTTGGCGTCCATAGGCGCGACCTTGACCATGAAAACATCAGAGTCCAGAAGATCATAAAGAGACGGTCCTTCATGGTAGAGCAGGGGAATGTAATTGCACAATCCCTTATCGTGAAGAATCCTGTCTCCGCCGCCGAAATGCCAGTTGTTGTAAATAAATTTTTCTCTTGTGGGATCTGCCGTGGCTACCGCAGCCAGGCCCGGAAAAGTGACGGCGCGTATCTTTACATCTTCCAGTTCGTCGACCCTCCGGGCTAAAAACCTGTCCAGGTAAGTGGGAGCGCAGGCGAAATGCCCGTAGTCCACCCAGTTTCCGGATTTTACCACCATTGCCGCTTCTTCTGCGCTGATTTTCTTTGCCGCGTATTCTTCTGCGTATTTCATAACCTGCCTCCTGAATGTTATTTTTGCCTCATTTACGGCTTCAATATAAACGGAAGACAGAGATTTGAAAATCCGCACGATGCTGTTTTGTACGTGCCTGAAAGGATGACCTGGAAATAGGCAAAATGCCTATTTCCGGTCGTCTATTCCCCTTGACTCTGGACCCATTGAACTGCCCGGCGGACCAGATCGGGTGAGCTTTTGATTCCCAGTTTCAACTTGATTTTTTCGCGGTAGGTGCCGACGGTTTTAATGCCCACATGAAGTCTGTCACCGATTTCTTGCCGGCCCATTCCCCTTCCGATCAGGGTAAACACTTCCAGCTCGCGGTCTGAAAGAGTATCAATGGGATTTTGAGATGGTGCAGAAGGCTTTCCGGTCATCATGCCCAGAAAGGATTCGACAACGGATTCGCTGAAAAACTTTTTACCCGCCAAAACATGGCGAATGGCATCAATGACCTTGCCGGTCATCTCCTGTTTCATGATATATCCTTTGGCGCCCGCCCGAAGCACCCGTTCGGCATAAATGGATTCATCATGCATGGAGAGCACCAACACCGGCAGATCGGGAATCTGCTCATGGACACTCTTGATCAGTTCCAGGCCACTGGCTCCTTTCAGCGTAAGATCGACGATCATCATGTCCGGCCGGATTTTTTTTAGGATTTTACCGGCCTCGATGACATCCTCCGCTTCACCGCAGATTTCCATATCTTTTTCCTCATTGATGAGATGGGCCAGACCTTTGCGGAAAATCGGATGATCTTCGACGATCATGACTTTTGCTTTGCGAGACATTGAATGATTGTGCCTCCTTGAGGATGGTTGAAAATTTCCAGTGTTCCGTCCATCATACGCGCACGGTGAGCCATGATGCTCAGTCCCAATCCTTTCGGCTTTTCCTTGTTTTGGATGATACCGGTTCCGTTGTCGGCAATGGACAGGCGCAGAACATTTTTTCGTGAGGCCATGCGGATTTCGATGGCGGAAGCCCGGCCGTGCCGGATGGCGTTATTGACGGATTCCTGGATGATCTGGTACAAGTGTACCGCTGTTTTGTTATCCTTGATGGATACGGTCTTGCCCATCAGCACTTTGCAGGAAACGCCAAAGACGCTTTGGATGTGGGCGGCAAATTCCCTAATCGCCGGAGCCAGTGTATTCTCATCCAGATAAATCGGGCAAAGACCCCGGGCCAGAGATCGTGTTTTAGTAATGGCATTCCGGATCAG
>DAOLNX010000145.1:0-4766 GCA_035416785.1 Smithellaceae bacterium
GCCTTTTTATCTGTCAACGGCCCCGCCGTCTAAAATTCTGAGCTGCCATCCCTGCCCGCGCCGCTCTTTTTTTGATTTTGCGTTGCTCATGCTTCTTTTTCCGCACCTGCGGAAACTGGACTCGTTTTATTTTTAAAAAACTCAAAATAAAGCAGTGGAACAGCAATCAGGGTGAGAAGGGTTGAAGCCACCGCGCCAAACATCATGGCGATGGCCAGTCCCTGGAAGATCGGATCGAAGAGCATGACAAACGAGCCGACCACAACAGCTGCAGCGGTCAGAATAATCGGCCGGAAGCGCACGGCCCCCGCCTGAATAAGAGCCTGGCGCAAATCACCCTTTTGTTCCCATTCCATCTGTATGAAATCCACCAGCAGGATGGAATTACGGACAACAATGCCGGCCAGGGCGATAAAACCGATCATGGACGTTGCCGTGAAAAAAGCACCGAACACCCAGTGACCGGGAAGGATACCCACCAGGGTCAAAGGAATCGGCGCCATAATGACCAGCGGGGTCACAAAATGTTTAAACCATGCGACAACCAGAATATAAATGATGATGAGTACGACGGCAAAAGCAATGCCCAGATCACGGAAGACTTCGTAGGTAATGTGCCATTCTCCGTCCCATTTCATCGAATAACGATCTTCCAGCCACGGCTGGCTGGTATAAAACTGTTTGAGCTCATAACCTTCGGCCAGCGGCAAACCGGCAATGTCCGATTTCATTTTCAGAATGGCATAAACGGGACTTTCCTCTGTGCCGGCCACGTCTGCGGTGACATAGGTCACTTTTTTCATGTTTTTGTGATAGATGGTTTTTTCTTCGACCGCTTCATGCATTTTGACCAGTTCGCCCAAACGCACTTGATGTCCGGATGCCGAGGGAATGGTCAGTGTTTGTAAATCCGTCAGATTGGAGCGTTGTTCAACGGGCATGCGCAAGAATATTTCGACCGGTTCTTTTTCCGTATCCATGTGGACAAGCCCTGCTGCCCTTCCCCCCAGCGCAACTCCCAGACTCTGCGCAATGGCGTCCGTCGAGATTCCGACGGCGGCGGCTTTTTCGTGATCCACTTCAAACACCACCTTGCGTTGATCATCTTCCACAAACCAGTCTACATCCACAACCCCTTCCGTCTTTTCAAAGATAGCGCGAACCGATTTTGCAATGTCGATTTGTCGTTTTGTTTCCGGCCCGTAAATTTCCGCAACCAGCGTACTTAAAACCGGCGGTCCGGGAGGAATTTCCGCCAGCTTGATGCGGGCCCCGTAGCGATCCCCGATTCGCTTCAGGTCCGGACGCAGACGTTTAGCAATATCGTGACTCTGTTCGCTGCGTTCATCTTTGCCGACAAAATTAACCTGTATGTCGGCTACATTGCTGCCCCGGCGCGTGAAATAATGACGCACCAGTCCGTTGAAGTTATAGGGTGAGGCAGTTCCCACGTACGCCTGATAATCGGTCACTTCCGGCACAGTTTTCAAATATTCCGACATCTCCCGGGTCAGCGCCGCCGTTTCTTCCAGCGTGCATCCTTCCGGCATATCAATGACCACCTGCAGTTCGCTTTTGTTATCAAAAGGCAGCATTTTCATCGTCACCTGCTTTAAGGGGATCAGAGCCAGCGACAGCAAAAGCAATCCGAGGATGACCGATAAGGCCACCACGCGTTTTTTCCGGACATCAATCAACGGCGCAAGAAATTTTTCATAATAACGGGCAATACCCTTTTGCTCGTTTTCTTCCGGATTGTGCCGGACGTTTTTCAAGACAATGTAGGCCAGCCAGGGACTGACGATGAACGCCACGAGAAGGGAAAAAAGCATTGCCGCCGACGCGCCCACGGGAATCGGCCTCATGTAAGGGCCCATCAGCCCGGAGACAAACGCCATCGGCAACAAAGCGGCAATAACCGTAAAGGTCGCCAGAATGGTCGGATTGCCGACTTCATCCACCGCGTAGACGGCGGTGAGCGGTTCAATTTTGTGCAGGCGGAAATGGCGGTTGATGTTTTCCACGACGACAATGGCATCGTCCACCAGAATGCCGATGGAAAAGATCAAGGCAAAGAGTGTCACACGGTTCAGGGTATAGCCGTAAAGATAATTGATGAGCAGCGTCAGCGCCAGCGTCACGGGAACAGCGATTGCCACAACAATGGACTCGCGCCATCCTAGAAAAAGGGCAATCAGGATGATGACGGAGAAAGTGGCGATGAGCATGTGATATAGTAATTCATCGGACTTTTCTTTGGCCGTTTCACCGTAATTTCGAGTCACCGTCACCTGAACATCCTGTGGAATCAGGTGTTTTTTCAGCGCCTCCACTTTTTTCAACGCGTCCTCGGCAACAAGGCTCGCGTTGGCTCCTTTTTGTTTGGCCATGGCAATGGTGACGGCTTCATACTGGCCGGCCGGATGACCGGACAATCCTTTTATCGCCGCGTTTGGCCCCATGCCCATGAAAACATAATTGGAGGCTTCTTCGGGACCGTCGCTGATGCGGGCCAAATCCTTCAAATAGACGGGTCGCCCGTTGAAAACGTGGACAACCAGACCGCCGGCATCCTCCGCATCTTTTAAAAAACGTCCGGTCTCCACGATCGTTTCCGCATTTCCGGCTGAAAACCTGCCGGAGCGCACGACGACGTTGGATTTCTCCAAAGCCGTCATGATTTGAAAAGCGGATAAATTGTAGGCGCGCAGACGCTGGGGATCAAGCGTCACCCGGACCTGGCGACGCTGACCGCCGATGACGGAAAACTCCGAGACGTTCGCATTTTTTTTAAGTTCGCCGCAAATCGACAGCGCCATCCGGCGCAATTCGTAACCTGTATACTGGGGAGAGGTGCTCCAGAGTGTCAACGCCAGCACGGGCACATCATCGATGGATTTTGCCTTGACCATCGGCTGGGAGACACCGGGCGGAATGAGATCGTAATTGGACATCAGTTTATTGTAAAGCTTCACCAGACTGTCTTCCATATCCTCGCCGACATAGAAACGCACAATCGTCATGTTGAAACCGGGCTGGACAATGGAATAAACGTATTCGACGCCTTTGATTTCCGACAGCAATTTTTCCATCGGAATGGTCACCCGTTCTTCCACTTCTTTTGCAGAAGCGCCGGGATAGTTCACAAAAACATCCACCATAGGAACAACGATCTGCGGTTCTTCTTCACGGGGGGTAATCCCGACGGCAAATATGCCGAGGAACAGTGCCGCCACCACCAGCAGCGGCGTTAACTTTGATTGGATGAAGGCTTTGGCAATTTTTCCGGAGATTCCGATTCCTGTCATTGATGTTTTGCTCCTGAGATCATGCCGCCATCAACAACATTTTCGACGCCCGCCGTGATAATCCGGTCACCGGGCTTCAGGCCGGAAAGAATTTCCACACCGCCTGCCGAGAGCTTGCCCGCCCGCACAAGACGATACGTTACCAGTCCCTGATCATCCACGGCATAGACACCGGTCAGTTGGCCTTTGCGGACCATGGCTTCGTGCGGAATCACGATGGCTTCCCGTTTGCCTACGGGAATACGAACACGGGCGAATAAGCCGCTGCGCGGTTGAGCGTCTTTAAAACCGATCTTCACGGTAAAGGTGCGGGATTCGGGATCAACCGAGGGAAACACCTCTTTGACGATTCCCGTCAAGGCACGGGGCTCGGTATCCACCTCGGTTTCCACCGGCATCCCCGTTTTAATCGCCGGGCCCATACCGGCATCAATGGACGCTTCAATATAAGAGCCGCCTCCGCCTTCAATAACCAGAAGCGGCATTCCGGGAATGGCCATGCTGCCGGCTTCGATATGTCTTTGGGTGATTCTGCCGGCAAGAGGCGCCGTAACTTTGGTAAACGACAAATAGGTTGCCGCCTCGTCCGCCATTGCCTTGACGCGATGATAGTCGGCATCCGCCACCTTCTTTTGCGTATCAATGCTATCCATCTCCTGGCGGGAAACGACCTCTTCCTCATAAAGCTTTTTATAACGCTGCCATGTCGTCTCCGCCAGAACCTGACTTTGCTTGGCCGCTTCGACAGACATATTGGCGGCATGCAACCGCTGAACGGCATCCCGGTCATCAATGGTCAGAAGCAATTGCCCCTTCCGGACAGCATCGCCTTCCCTCACGGGAAGCGAGATGACCGTGCCCATCACCCGGCTGGCAACCAGGCTGGTCACGGACGAACGGACCGTTCCGGTAACGTCATAAACATCGTCAATGGTTGATACGGCAACAGGCTCAATTTCAACACCGGAAATGGCCGGCCGTTCGACGGGCTCTTCTTTCTTGTTTTGACAACCAATCAGCAGCAAAGCAAACAACACAGCCCCTGCAAGCATATAAACGAAAATCCTTGCGGGACCCCTTTGCTTTTTCATCATCATTGGTTTATCGGACGGCAAGACGGTTATATTTTTTAAGGAAGATATCGCTGCGGTGAACCATCGTTGCATAATCATAGGCTTTTGTCTCCTGTCATCATGTCCTTCAGGTCGTTGATATTTTTATAATATAAACTTCAGCCGATGTCCACTAAATCAGGCATGGGCAGAAGACAAAAAGTCACCACAAGAATGGATTTACGGATAACGATAACAGAAAATGGGGCAGACTCTACAGAGTCTGCCCCATTTTCAAATCAAGCTACTGATTTATTGTGTACCCTTCACTGATCAGGTCGCCTTCCGTTATTATTGACGGAACCTCGACAGCCAGTGTTCCATGAGTTTCCCTGCCGGTTCACGT
>DAOLNX010000146.1:0-4760 GCA_035416785.1 Smithellaceae bacterium
ATCGTGTCGCCGGTGCGGACATCGGAAACTGTTTTTACTCCGGCGATAATGTAACCCACTTCGCCCGCGGAAAGCTTTTCCCGTTTGGCGCGTGTCAGCAGAAAGTGGCCGACTTCCTCCACCTTGTAATTGGCGCCGTTATACATGAATTTAATAATATCGCCTGCTTTTACGCTGCCTTCAAATACCCGGCAGTAAATGATGGTGCCCCGGTAGGCGTCGTATTTGGCGTCAAATATCAAAGCGGCCAAAGGATGGTCCGTGCTCCCCCTGGGTGGCGGAATGCGCTGGACAACGGCTTCGAGAATTTCTTCGATGCCGATGCCTTCCTTAGCGGAGGCTTTGATATGCGTCTCCGGATCCAGCCCGAGTTCGGAGTCGATCTCTTCTAGGACACGCTCGATGTCAGCGGAGGGCAGATCGATCTTGTTGATGACGGGGATGATTTCCAGGTTGTGCTCCATGGCCAGGTAAAGATTGGCCAGCGTTTGCGCCTGGACTCCCTGGGCTGCGTCAATCAGTAATAGGACGCCTTCACAGGAGGCCAGTGACCGGGAAACTTCGTAGGAAAAATCCACATGACCCGGCGTGTCGATCAGGTTCAGAATATAATCTTTTCCGTCTTTGGCCCGGTAAGGCAGGGAGATCGCGTTGCTCTTGATGGTGATGCCGCGTTCGCGTTCGATGTCCATGTTGTCCAGAAGCTGATCCTGAAAGTTTCTTTCGTTGCAGACGCCGGTGAACTGGATCAGCCGGTCGGCCAGGGTGGACTTGCCGTGGTCAATGTGAGCTATGATGCTGAAATTTCTAATGTTTTCCATATGTGTGTTAAAAAAAGCCCTCCAAAGGTTCTGGAGGGCTTATATCCTAAAATGGTTTCGGGTGCAATTAACTCAGTTTTTTCATCAGGTCTTCGGAAACTTCCTTGACGCCGGCGCGGCCGTCCACGACGATGACCTTGGTTCTTTCCTTGAAATAGTTGACGCCTGCCAGGGTTCCGGTTGTTGTATCGTAGTAAATACCGTGGCGTTTATCGATGGCGGCCGTGTCCTGATCGTCGGCGCGGGTGGAGAGCTCTTCGCAGCCGCAGACGCGGCAGACCATTTTTCCGTCTTTTTCTGCGGGTTTGATCGCGTCAATGTAAATATTGTTCGGATGATTGTTATCCGTTTTGCAAAGTCTGCGTCCCATGATGCGTTTTTTGGCCGTTTCACGATCCAGATCGATTTCAATGACAAAATCGAGTTTAATGTTTGCTTTCTGCAAAGCTGCCCAAAGGGCTTCAGCCTGAGCCAGGTTACGGGGGAAGCCGTCTAAGAGCCAGCCGCTTTTCGCATCGTCTTCCTGGAGACGATCAAGAATCATGGGGATGGTAATATCGTCCGGAACCAGTTCGCCACGGTCGATGAATGCTTTTGCTTTTTCTCCCAGAGGGGTTTTTTTGGAGATGTTCTGACGAAAAATCACTCCGGTTTCAATGTGGGGAACGCCGTATTTCTTCTGGACGATTGCGCCTTGCGTGCCTTTGCCGCTGCCGTTGGGGCCAAATATTAAAATGTTCACGTTTTCAGACTCCTTTCCAAATATTAAAGTTTTTGCTGTATAACGGATTGTCCCGTTTTTCGCAATGATAAAGATTGACCGGCAGTATTTGTGTAAGACATTGTTATAAAAAGAATATTATCGAAGCGTTTGGGGTTGCGCCGGTTATTTTTTTTCGGGTCTTCGGAGGGGCTTCGCGCTCAATTCCCGGATGGCGTCATTGATGGCTGCCGCCCGGGGCGTTCCCTCCGGATAATAATCCAGCGCTTTACGAAAATGAAAAAGCGCGCTTTCTCTTTTTTGCTCTTTTTTGAAATACAGGCCAAAATAATAGTGAGATTCACCTTGCTGATTCAGTCTGCCGTAGCACATGGCGATATAATAGGTGACTTCTGTGTCGTTTGAAGATTGATCCTGAATTTTCAACAAATAATTCAAGGCGTTGGCGAAATCGCCCAGGGCAAAATTCGCCTTGCCCAGAGCCAGCGTGATCTGAAAATTATCCGGATCCACTTTTGCAGCCTGCAACAAATGGAATCTTGCCATGTCTGCGTTTCCGGTTTTCAAATAAAGCAAGCCGATGCTTTTGAGAATGTCCTGGTCATTGGGCGCCAGTTTCAGGGCCTTTTGAAGATATTCAAGCGCTGTGCTGGTTTGTTCCAGTTGGTCTTCCAACAGAGCCATGGCATAAAGCAGGTCAACATTGTCCGGGTCTTTTTTGATTTTTTCCTGAAGTTGTCTGCGACGTGAAGGCAAATCCTTTTCATCCGGAATGATTTTGGCCTGGATGCGCATGATGTTACCGATAATATTTGCCGAACCGCCGGACCGGCGATACGCAGTTTGAATCAGGCTTTCCAGATAGAAAATACGGTCGTCGGTTCCCGGATGTGTCAGAAAATACGAAGGGATCGTTTTTGATAAAAATTCGTACTGTTTCATAATTTTGAGAAATTCGACCATGGCTTCGGGATAGTAGCCGGAGTTGACCAGGTACAGGATTCCCATGCGGTCTGCTTCCTCTTCATGTTCACGTTGATATTTGAGGCTCAGAGATGTTGCCCCCGCAACGGAAAACGCCGCCAGGGCCGCCGAGGCTTCTCCTCCTCCGCCAAGCAGCACCCCCGCGATAATGCCGGCCAGCATGGCAATGTTGAGCTTTTGCGATTTTTCAATCATCGAGGCAATGTGACGCGCATTGGCGTGAGCGATTTCGTGCGCCAGGACGCCGGCAAGCTGCGCTTCATTTTCCACGACGGTGATGAGTCCCTTGTTGATGTAAACATAGCCTCCGGGAGTGGCGAAAGCGTTGATGCCGGAACTGTTGAAAATGGTGAACGTGAAATCGAAAGAGGCTTTGTTGCTGTGCGACAAAACCCGGTTGCCGATTTGCGTTACATAATCGTTCAGTTTTTTATCGTGGAGCAGAAAATTGCTTTTTTCAAGTTTGTCATAAATTTCCTTTCCCATTTTTTTTTCGTCTTCAATGGTGAAAGCGCCATCGGCATTTTGCACTCCACACGAAAGCAGAAACAAAACCAGCAGAAAAGAAAAATATTGCTTTTGGATTCTCTTAAACGTAGTTGATTGCATAATTTCTATCCGTTTGACTTGATCTTACCCGCTTTGAAAGGATTAGGCAAGTTTCACTTGAAAAAAGAAGAAAACCATCCAAAAGGAGAAAGTAGAATCATGAAAAAAATCATAACCATAGATGGTCCGGCGGGTTCGGGCAAAAGCACGGTAAGCCGTGAGCTTGCCAAACGCCTGGGCTATGTCTATCTGGATACGGGTGCGCTTTACCGCGCTTTGGCCTTTAAGGCGCTTCAAAACAGCATGGACATCCGAAGTGAAGAGGCTTTGGCGTTGCTTTGCACTGAAACGGAGGTGACGCTGAAAAATCAAGACGGTGAAATGAAGGTTTTTGTCGATGGGCGGGATGTTGGAGATTTAATCCGGACGGAAGAGGTTGGACTGGCGGCTTCCATTTTGTCGGCTTTTCCGGTGGTGCGGAATAAGTTGCTGAATTTACAGCGTGAAGCCGGAGCCCAGGGGGGGATTGTCGCCGAGGGCAGAGATATGGGATCGGTGGTTTTTCCGCAGGCGGATGCCAAGTTCTTTCTCTTTGCCGATATGGATGAGCGGGTTCGCAGGAGGCGCGAGGAGCTTACACAAAAGAACAAACCGGTAAGCCAGGAGGAGGTGTGTCGGGATATGCAGGCCAGAGACGCCCAGGATTCCGAGCGCAGGCTCGCGCCGCTTACGGCCGCTCCGGACGCTGTTTTGATTGACTCCACATGGATGGATGTTGCTCAGGTGGTCGAGAGCATTCTTTTATCTGTTTCGGCTGAAAACGGTGAATGATCACCAAATCCCCGGAGAAACAGGCTCTTGATTTATCTTGCTATTTCATTTTGCCTATGTTAGTCACCGCAAATTAAAAATGTCTTATCAAAATAGGGGGTGTCAGGTAAATGGTTAACAATCATAACGAAAACTTAACAAATGAAAAGGAGGGTCAGGCCAACTCTAAAAATTCCGGCGTTCAGAATGTGTCCGTGCCGTCGATGGAAGATATGGGCTTTAAAGAACTCTACGAACAAAGTCTCAATCAGTTGAAATATGGAGACATTGCCCAGGGAAAAGTGGTTCAGGTGACATCGGACATTGTCATGGTGGACGTGGGATGGAAAACGGAAGGTTTTATTCCGATCAAAGAACTAAAAGACGCTCAGGGAAATGTTACGGTTGCCGTGGGCGATGATATAGAAGTGTTCATTGACAAGCGGGATTCCGAGGGAAATCTGGTCTTGTCCAGAGAAAAAGCGGCCAAGCTCAAAGTTTGGGACGATATCAAGAACATCAGTGAGAATAACCTGACGCTCAAGGGGACGGTTGTGGAAAAAGTCAAAGGCGGTCTTTCCGTGGATATCGGGATTATCGCTTTTTTGCCCGGTTCACAGATCGATGTACGTCCCATCAAGGATCTTGACCATTATATCGGTCAGACGATGGATTTCAATATCTTAAAATATGACCGCAAACGCAACAATGTGGTTTTGTCCAGACGCCAGATCATGGCTTCCGAAAGAGAAAGCGAGAAGAAAGACACGCTCAACAATATCCAGCAGGACAGCATTGTTGAAGGAGTCATTAAAAATATTACGGACTACGGCATTTTCATTGACTTGGGCGGTATTGACGGGCTTCTCCATGTG
>DAOLNX010000147.1:0-4755 GCA_035416785.1 Smithellaceae bacterium
GGCACAAGACGGACTTTTTTAATGCCGTTGCCCATCCCAGTTCATATCCCACGCCCAGGGATGGCACAGTGACTTCAGCGACTACGATATTGCAGGATTTCAGCCAGGCCATGTCCCGGTCATGGATGAATCGGTCATTCGGCCCATCATCGCCTACTATTGAAAGAGCAGGATTGCCCACATGCTCGGTAAGAACTTCCCCATATTTACCAAGCCAGGTAATCAGTGTTTGATAGATTTGGACATCGTTTCGTCCACCCCGGATGGATCCGGCAAAATAAATTTTCACATGGCCTCCTGCCTCTTCATGAGGATGAAGCGTTATTATCACTGAACCCCATGCGGGTTCAATCCTTTTCCCTAAAAAAACTTCTTCTCAAAACGGGCGGCATGTGTTTGAGATATTACAGTGCGCAGTTGTCGCATAGCAGCGCTTGGGGTGGGTTAATATGATTTGATTTTGGCGCAAGTCATTCATTCAGGCTTTGTGCGCTGATTTGCCCGGCGCCAACATCGCTGCAGCTCTTGTTCTATATAGTATTCATTTGACGTTTCGCGTCCCGGCAGGCTCTGCGCCACGGTTGAGTTGCGCCGTAATGAAGGTCAGCGGTATGAAATATAATGTAATATTTCTCGGGCTAGTTAGTTTTTTTGCGGATTTAAGCACAGAGATGGTTTATCCATTGATCCCTTTGTATCTGACGACGGTGTTCGGTGCAACCCCTGCCCTTGTCGGCGTGATTGAAGGAGTCGCGGAAAGCCTTTCGAGCATCCTTAAGGTATTCAGCGGTTATATTACAGACAAGTACCGTAAGAAAAAGCCCCTTGCATTTATTGGTTACGCAGCCGGTCTCGTGTACAAGGTGGCTCTTGTCATTGCTGCGTCCTGGCAAGGTATCCTTGCAGCGCGCGTGATAGACCGCTTTGGTAAAGGCGTAAGGACAACGCCTCGTGACTTACTCGTGAGCGAAAGCTGTGACTCGGATAAACTTGGACATTCGTTCGGAATTCATAAAGCGCTGGATATGGCCGGTTCTGCTGCCGGAATTTTGATAGCTTTTTTCATTATGATGACATGGAAGGGGGAGTATGGCTACAAACAACTATTCATGCTTTCGTGCATTCCGGCAATCGCTTCGCTTGCCATGTTTATTTTTATCAAAGAAACAGGGGATCCGTGTAATGTCAGGGAACCCCTTCATGTTTCTCAGGGGATAAAGAATCTTGATAAACGTTTAAAACTTTATCTTGCAGTTGTCTTCGTGTTTACACTCGGGAACTCATCGAATGCCTTCCTGTTGCTCAAGGCCGGGAATGCGGGCTTTGATCCAGCATCTATAGTGCTTCTATATTTCGTATATAACGTAGTCTCATCAGTCTTTGCCGTGCCGTTCGGCAAAAGATCAGACCGCATCGGGCGGAAACGTCTACTGGTTGTCGGTTACCTCACTTTTTCGCTTGCATATGCAGGATTTGCCTGGGCTCCGAATAAGACAATGATAGTTGCCGCATTCGCGTTATACGGAATATTCACCGCCATGACGGCAGGTGTCGAACGTGCCTTTGTTTCAGAAATCGCGCCAAAAGAATTGAAAGGAACCATGCTCGGTCTTCATTCAACGATTGTGGGAATTGCTCTCCTTCCGGCAAGCATCACAGCCGGAATTCTCTGGAATATTTTCGGTTCTGTAATTCCATTTGCGTTTGGGGCTAGTCTCTCGCTTGTATCGGCGCTGATGCTCGCTTTTGGATTGCCGCAAAAAGCGGGTAAAGGAAATATCAGCGTTCAATAAGAAATCCAGCCAATCGCTATGTTCTGGCTGTTTTTTTCATTTCATGGCTCTATTTTGATCATAAATCCTAAATTTGAGGAATCATCGCCACTATCGACTTGTAGGAGAGAGCAATGAAAAATTGTGCAATCACGGGATAAATAAAATTAATTTTTTTGAACAAGGTTTTTCTTGACATGCCGGGATGTGCTTTCTATAGTTTACACCTTTCAAGGATAGCGATTGCTTGATATCTCATCATTAAAGGAGGAATGATTATGCAGAACAAAATGAAAAGTTGGCGCGTGACAGGAATGAAAACTCTGTTTACTGTGTTATTGATTATGGTTTTGGCTGTTTCCGGCGCAAATTCGGTTTTTGCGCAGGGCGGGGATGACAAATCATTGGAATGCTACAAGGAAATTGCAAAAACCATTGTCCATGCAACGGCAACAGGACTGGGAGAAATTGTGAAAAACGCGAAATCGGAACAGGAAAAAATTGCTCTAATTCGCTCCTTTGTCAATCCGATCCGTTTTTATCCGGACAAATCGGGATATTTTTACGGCTACGACTTCCAGTGTGTGAATATTGCCCACGCGACGCAAAAAGATCTGCTGGGAAAAAATCTTTATGATCACAAAGATATCAAGGGAAAATATGTGATTCGCGAATTGAGCGCCGCAGCGAAAAAGGGTGGCGGATTCGTCGAGTTCTACTGGCTGAAACCCGGCCTTAAGGGCGAACAGAAAAAGCTGGGGTATGTTGAACCTGTTCCGGGAACAAAATATTTCATCGGCACCGGCGTTTATCTTCCATAGTTTCGATCATTTTGAAGGATTTTACACATGATGGACATCATCGCAAGAGTTCACGCGCACATGCCTTATGTTCTCCTTTCCCGGTATTTGCCGATGGTATTGGAGAAAAAACTGAATCTGGAAATTTATTTCAGCCATTACGCACTTCAGTCACTGGATAAAAAAACCTGTCTGCAAACGGCGCAGGCTCTAAAAGATGCAGGATGTAAAGTCAATTTTCATGCTCCTTTTATGGATTTGCGGCCTGCGGCGCTGGATGATAGCATTCAGAGGACCTCTCTGGAACGCATTAAACAGGCCTATGATCTGGCTCAGTATTTTTCTCCGTTGAAAATTGTCTGCCATCCGTCTTTTGATGAACTCTATTATGTCGATTGCGATGATCTGTGGCTGGAAAATAGCATCCGTTTCTGGAATCAATTGATTCCCGTGGCAAGAGATGGAGGATTTATTATCGCGCTGGAAAATGTTTATGAAAAGGAGCCGCATATTTTAAGATGTTTGTTTGAGGCGCTCGGCACTTCTCAGGTTTGCTTTTGCTTTGACACGGGGCATTTTAATGTCTTTTCAAAAGCGCCTTTGAGAACCTGGATGGAGGAAATGAGCCCCTATCTTGGGCATTTGCATCTCCATGATAATTATGGAAAATATGATGACCATCTCCCGGTCAATTCCGCAACGTTTCCCTTTGAGAAGTTTTTTAAAGAGCTTAAAAAACGGGGACTGAAACCGACGGCTACCCTGGAGGCGCATCGGCCTGAGCATCTGTGGCAGTCTCTGGAAAATTTACAGAAAATGTCTCTTTGGGAACAGGCGGATTAAGCGGACGCCGCGGAGAAAAATGTGCTGAAATACCTTGTCAAAAGAGTTCTTTTTATGGTTCCGCTTTTGTTGGGCATTACGGTCATCTGTTTTTTTGTGATGCATCTTGCGCCGGGAAAACCGACAGATCTGCAAACGCAGATGAATCCGAAATCGTCGGCCGAGATGAAAGCGCGCCTTTTGAGCATGTATGAGCTGGATAAACCGATTTCCGTGCAATACCTGTCATGGCTGAAGAAGTTGGCGCGCGGAGATCTGGGGATTTCCTTTTCATCGGACCACCGGCCGGTATCCGACAAGATTCTGGAGCGTCTGCCGATTACCATTGTAATCAACTTCCTGTCATTGCTGATTATTATTGTTGTTGCCGTGCCGATTGGCGTCTTGTCGGCTGTTCACCAGGATTCGCTGTTTGATAAAGTGATGTCGGTGTTTGTTTTTGTCGGTTTTGCTGTGCCGACTTTCTGGCTGGCCTTACTGATGATGATTTTGTTCGGTGTTCAGTGGGGATGGTTGCCGATATCAGGATTGCGCTCTTTAAATTATGAATATTTGAGCACATGGGAACAGATGATCGATCTGGCCAGACATTTGATTCTCCCTGTGTTTATTTCCGCTTTTGGTGGGTTGGCCGGGCTTTCCCGTTACATGAGGGCCAATATGCTGGAAGTCATCCGACAAGATTACATTTTGACGGCGCGCGCGAAGGGATTAAGCGAAAGACAGGTGATTTACAAGCATGCCCTGCGTAATGCACTTTTACCGGCCATTACTATTCTGGGGCTTTCCATTCCCGGCCTGATCGGCGGCAGTGTGATTTTTGAAACCATTTTTGCCATTCCGGGCATGGGACAGCTTTTTTATATGTCGGTCATGGCCAGGGACTATCCGACGGTTATGGGAATTTTGCTGATCGGTGCGGTTTTAACGCTGGTGGGAAATTTGATCGCCGATGTATCCTATGCGGTGGCGGATCCGCGTATCCGGATTTCATAAGAAAAAGAGCAATCAAAATGGGATTCTGGGAAATGTTTTATAAAAACAAACTGACGCTGGCGGGCAGCGGCATTGTCGTTTTGCTTTTTGTCGTTTCGATTCTGGCGCCGGTGATTTCTCCTTACGATCCTGGCGCTATTGATTTGCAGAATGTGCTTGCGCCTCCTTCGGCCGGGCATTGGTTCGGGACAGACCAGTTAGGCCGGGATGTAATGTCTCGTATGATCTGGGGGGCGCGCATTTCCTTGAAAGTGGGTTTTGTGGCGACCGGCCTGGCCATTTTCATCGGGATGATTCTGGGCGCTGTTGCAGGCTTTTACGGGGGCTGGATCGATGCGCTGATC
>DAOLNX010000148.1:0-4682 GCA_035416785.1 Smithellaceae bacterium
GGAAATATGAGCGCCAAATGGCAGAAGAAAGGAAACAGGAAGCGATTTGAGGAGATATTGAAACAATATGAGGAGCAAGGCTGGCACTGCTGTGACCTCTATCCCAAGGCAAAACTGGCAATCATCGCCAAGGGTGATCGTTTTCTCACCATCATCAGAACAACAACGCTGGAAGGCTGTCACGGATTAGATTGATGCTGACCGTCTCGCGAAAGGAGGAAAGAAGCAAAATGGATCAGCAACACGACCAAATTAAACCAGATCACCTGATTACCGGCGCATCATCCCTGAGACTGGACATCGCCTGCTCGCTTTACCACAAACTCAAAGAATTTCTGCGAATCATCGACGGTCAAAGACAATTAAGATGGCAGCCAAGATCTGAGGGAAGCTGGCGGGAACCCACGTTTCAGGAATTTATCAATCATTACAACATAAAAATCATCTAAGGCCGCAAGGCTGGAAAGGAACACAACATGAGTAATTTTCACAAATCACAACGCAGTAAAGGGAAGCTCCGGCTGGCAATTGCCGGTCCCGCAGGATCAGGCAAAACATATTCAGCCCTGCAGATCGCCTTCGGCATTGGCGGAAGAATAGCTATGATCGACACGGAAAGAGGTTCCGGCGAGCTTTATAGTCACCTGGGGAATTACGACGCTTGCACCGTCACATCGCCGTTTGAACCGGCCAAATACGTTGCCGCGATACTGGAAGCGGAGAAACTGGGTTATGACGTAATCATTATCGATTCCCTCACCCACGCTTGGGCGGGCCAAGGTGGTTTGCTTGACCTCCACGGCAAGATCGCCGACCGGGGAGGGAACTCCTGGGCCGCCTGGCGGAAGGTGACACCGCAGCACAACGAACTGGTTGACGCCATGATCCAATCCTCCTGCCACATCATCGCCACGATGAGAAGCAAGATGGAATATGCTCAATCAGAAGACGGCGGTAAGAAGACCGTCAAGAAGCTGGGAATGGCACCCATTCAAAGAGAAGGTCTTGAATATGAGTTTACAGTATTTCTCGATATCGATCTTAACCACACCGCCGTCTCTTCCAAAGACCGGACATCTCTTTTTGACGGCAAGTATTTCATCCCGACTCCCGAAACGGGGAAGATCCTCATCAACTGGCTGAACAATGCCCCGGACGCAGAACAAAAGCCGGCAGAACCGCCGACAACCGCACCGGCAACAAAAACCGCCAAAACAACCCCGTCAACCAGACCGGCGGATAAAACCGCTGGGACATCAAAGCCGGAAAACAAAGTTATCCCTGAATCTTCAGGGCAAAGAGTTCCTGATAACCATCAGGCCACTAACCTCAATGCCACACGCGCCGATGGCAACCGCTATGCGCCCCTGCTGGCGGTAGCCCAAGCGTTGAACCTCTCCGTCGAAAACTACAAGCAATACTGCCGGCAGCGTTACGGTCTGCAATCCCTGAATGAGCTCACCGATGGCCAGATTGCCGAGCAGGTCAAACTGCTGGACTCTTTGCATCGGCCGGAAAGGCTCAAGGCTTTTCTGGATATACTCAAGACCATCGACAATGACCGACCGGCGGCGCATGTGGCCCAAAACGTGGCAGTTGCTGGTCATATCCCGACGGAGATAGCGCACACGGTGCAATAAGCAAAGTGGAGATAGCTCTGAGTGGTCAGGGCTATCTCCATTAAAACATGGATTAAACAATGGCAAACCCGCAAATTGAAGAAGGCTATGTCCGAATTGCAACTGAGATCCAGGAGGCGTTCTGCCGCACACGCATACCCGGAGAAGAACGCCAGGTTCTGGATGTCATCATTCGCAAAACCTACGGCTGGAATAAATGCGAAGATGCTATTTCCTTATCTCAATTTGTTGAAATGACTGGAATTAAAAAGCCGAATGTTATCGGAGCTATCAAGGGACTGTTATCTAAAAAGATAATCAGTGTTATCCAAAAAGATAACGATACGCTAAAACTGTATAAATTCAACAAGAACTACCACCAGTGGGAACCATTATCCAAAAAGATAACGTTATCTAAAAAGATAATCGGCGTTATCCAAAAAGATAATTTATCATTATCTAAAAAGATACCCACAATAAACAATAATATAAACACTATTACAAAAGACATTTCTTTTTATAATAACTTTGTCGCCAACCCCGAATCTTTAAGGCTGGCCGAACTGCTCTATTCGGAAATCATCACACAAAACTCAAAATCACGTCTGGCCGCCCAGAACACCACGGCCAGACAAAAGACCATTACCGGTTGGGCTAAAGACATTGACAAGCTCATCGGCATCGATCAACAGGAACCCTCAACTGTCGAGGAGGTCATTTTTTTTGCCACACACGACGACTTCTGGGGGCCAAACATCCTGAGCGGCAAGAAATTGCGGGAGAAATGGGACACACTCACCAGAAAAATGAACCAGAAAGGACAAAAACATGGCAATGCAAAACCTGCGGGAATTGACCCCTTTGCCGACATTCCAAAGTCGATGCGCGGAGGCATCTGGGATTAAACCGGAAAAAACATGCCCGAATTGCGGCAACAGCATTCAGTTTGCCTTCATGGACAACGTCACCTATTTGAACAGTGTCGGGAAAAATCCCCATTGGGCGGAAGTCCCCTGCCGTGTCTGCGAAGAAATCCGGGAAAGCGCCGAGCGCGACCAACAACTCATTGAACGCCGCCTGAAAGCGAGCGGTCTGGGCGAGCGCTTTTCCCAAAAGACACTCGATACTTTTGTTCACTATGGATCGGCCAGGGAAAAAGAAAGGCAAACCCGCATCCATCAGGAAATCAATCAATACACGCTTTTCTTTTCCGAACACAGAAAAACGGGAACATGCCTGCTGTTCATGGGCACCGTCGGCACCGGTAAAGGACATCTTTGCGCAGGCATTCTCAATCATATCATCCGTGCCGGATTCACCGGAATGTTTGTCAAAATGCCCACGATGCTTCGGGAAATCAAGGAAACATTCAGCAATCGCCATAACGAGGAAACTCACAGCCGGATCATCACCAACATGGTGGAGTGCGATCTGCTGATTATTGACGAAATCGGCGTCCAGTTCGGCACAGACACGGAGCGCATGATCATCTATGACATTCTGGATCAGCGCTACGAGGCCATGCTGCCGGTCATCCTGACGACCAACGTCATGGATTTGAAATCACTGGAGACCTATCTGGGCGACAAGATCATTGATCGGCTCTACGAAGGCGACTCCAAGATTTACCGGTTTGACTGGCACAGCTACCGGAAGTTTCAAAGGGGCGGACAATGACAAGAGAGGAGGAATCAGCCATGTTCATACTTTTCAGGCCGATCAAAGACGCTGTCCTGAGCTTGCCGAAGGGCGGGGAAGACGTAACCAGGTACATACCGGTTGCCTTGACCGGCGCGATCATTATCGCGATTGTCATATTTGCGGCGGCAATGACTAGCGCAGCTTTGCTGAAAGCACGAAACGAGGCAGCCCGGCAGCAAAAGCATATCCAAACGCAGGCTCTACGGGAAAATAACGCGCCAATGGGGACATATGAGCGTGTTCCCGGCGGCTGGCGCAACACAGAAACAGGTTTGGTGTATCAAAATGAAATGTAAAATCATCAATGAAAAAGCAGATAGCTCTGAATGTCCAGAACTATCTGCCACAGGAGTCTGCTGATGCACCCTCAATGCCAAGACTGCCCCTATCGGCCCAAAAAGAGAGTTCGGTCGGAAAGAGAAAAATGCAAAATGTACGAAGTATGCGAAGCGCCCTTCTGTCCGCTGGAATCCAATGATCTGGCCATCTGGTATGCCACAGAGGAAATCTGCCGCAACCGCGACCACAAAAACATTCCCTGGGTGCAGGCACAGCGAAAAATCGCCAAAGTGGCCGCCACGGGTTACTTCACTCTGGGGATGCTCAAACAGGACTGCTTCATCAAAGCGGGCATCCAGGGGCTCGATCCGGACAGGGAAGAGAGACCTCAGCTTCAGTTATGGCTGAAAAAACATCCTCAGAAACAGAATATTTCGGACGAAGATCGGTCCCGGCGGAGGGTACGAATGACCGAAATTTCAGTGGTGAAAAAATAGCTGGCCAAAAGGTGGGTCCAGGTATGTTTTCAAAATGGGCTGACTCACGGGAAATTTGAGAAATTTTAGTGCTGACTCACGGGGAAAACCGGACAAAAATTTTTGGGTAAGGGTAAGGTAAGGGTCAGGTGGTCAAAAGGCCTTAAAACCGATTTAAAACGGTCAAAAGCGGTGGAACGTGGAAACGAACAAGCCTAATGAATTAAAAACAAATAATTCCGGCACTTTAAAGCAATATTACCGAATCGACGAGGTTGCCGACTATTTTTCCATATCCAAACCCACCGTCTATCGGCTCATTGCCGATGGCGAGATTCAGGCGATCAAGATACGCCAATGCGTCCGCGTATCCGCACAGGAAATTCAAAGACTGGAAAATCATTTTAAGTTTGATGTGTTTGAGTAAATGGATTTTTTGATGGGAGCCTGAAAACCTACCGTGGCCACCCTAGCAGGGGCTAGGTGCAAAGGCAGGCTTGCTTGTAATACCAAGCTGCATTCAAAGAATAGCGAATGAATGTAGTCCCAACGGGTGTAAAGACCCGTACTACAGTTAACTTTTCATAGCAACTTGCTATAACAAGTA
>DAOLNX010000149.1:0-4619 GCA_035416785.1 Smithellaceae bacterium
GGTTTGGCAGGGACCAATGACTTTATCGATCAGTTCTTCCACAAGCGATTCGAGCTTGGCCCGCGACAGCTTGATATTCATATGTTTGGGACCTGAGGCATCCGCCGTGATGAAAGGCAAATTGATGTCCGTTTCCATGGTTGTGGAAAGTTCCATCTTCGCTTTTTCCGCCGCTTCCTTCAATCGCTGCAGCGCCATTTTGTCGGTGCGCAGATCAATTCCCTGGTCCTTCTTGAATTCAGCTACCAGATAATCCATGACACGCTGGTCGAAGTCTTCACCCCCCAGGTGCGTGTCACCATTGGTTGATTTCACTTCGAAAACGCCTTCCCCCAGCTCCAGGATGGAAATATCAAACGTACCGCCGCCAAGATCAAACACGGCAATTTTTTCATCTTTTTTCTTGTCCAGACCATAGGCCAGCGCCGCCGCGGTAGGTTCGTTAATGATTCGAAGAACATTCAGTCCCGCGATCTTTCCTGCATCTTTGGTTGCCTGGCGCTGTGAATCGTTAAAGTAAGCCGGAACCGTTATTACGGCATCCGTCACTTTTTCTCCAAGATAGTCTTCAGCGGTCTGCTTCATCTTGGTCAGAATCATCGCGGAAATCTCCGCCGGCGAATAATTCTTTCCTCTTACGGTAACCTGGGCATCGCCATTGGCCGCCTCCGTAATCTTGTATGCGGAAATCTTCACGTCATATTGAATTTCTTTGGAGTTATATTTTCTGCCGATCATTCTTTTCACGGCGTAAACAGTATTTTCCGAATTGGTGATGGCCTGTCTTTTGGCCACCTGCCCAACCAGCCGCTCACCGCTATCCGTTATGGCAACAACAGAAGGCGTGGTGCGGTTGCCTTCCTGATTGGCAATCACGACCGGGTCACCGCCTTCCATAATTGCCACGCACGAATTGGTTGTTCCCAAATCTATCCCAATAATTTTTCCCATTTTTCTTCCTCCTTATTCTCCATTAGCCTCGCTTATTTCACAATCACTGTTTTCTCCGGTCTTTTTGCAAACACAGACTCTTGATGGCCGAATCAATCTGCCGTTGAGCAAATAGCCCTTTTCCATCTCGCTCACAACCTGATTGTCCTGATGATCCACGCTGTCCACCCTCATCAGCGCCTCGTGGAAATTCGGGTCAAAATCAGCTCCGATACTTTCTATTCTCTCCACCCCGTGCTTTTTCAAGCAGCACAAAAACTGGTCCTGAATCAGGGCGATCCCGTCTTTAAAAGCCTGTGCATCGCTGCTGCCCCTGTGCTCAAGAGCGCGATCCAGGCTGTCCAGAAAGGGCAGAATATCTTTTATTAAATCCTCTTTACCAAACTTAATGATATCGGCTTTATCCCGGGCCGCCCGTTTTCTGAAATTATCCAATTCAGCCACTGCCCGAAGGTAAAGATCATAATTTTCTTTGGCTTCTTTTTCTTTCGCTTCGAGTGCTTCCTGCAACTGTGTTAATTCATCGCCCTGCGGGAAAATCTCTTTTTCTGTCGAGTCGACCGTTTCGGCCGTTTCCACCTTTATTTTTTTGTCCGTATGTTCTTTTTTTGTTTTCACTACCACTCCTGCAGCCTTTTCTTATTTTAAATCCGGTTTCTGGAATAATTTTATATCAACCAGCTCGCAAATCGCATGACTGGCTGTGATATGTGTTTCCTGAACGCGCGCCGTACTGTTTGACGAAACATTCAGCAACAAATCCGCAATTTGGCCAATCGCCCCGCCATCCCCACCGGTAAAAGCAAAGGTGATCAGTCCCATCTTCTTGGCCGTTTCGAGACCTTTGATTACATTGGGAGAATTACCACTTGTGCTGATCCCCCACGCTACGTCACCGGGCTGTCCCAAAGCACGAATCTGCTTGGAGAAAATTTCCGAGAAATCGTAGTCATTTCCAACAGAGGTAATAACGGATGTATCCGTTGTCAACGCGATGGCCGGCAGCGGGGGCCTTTCGATCATGAAGCGGTTCACAAACTCGGCGGCGATGTGCTGCGCATCCGCCGCAGAACCACCGTTGCCGAAAATCAAAATTTTATTTCCTGCTTTCAGGGCGGCTGTCAGTACCTCAATGATATTCACCAGACGGCCGAGATTATCGTTGATAAAAGCCTCCTTGACCCGGCAACTCTCCTTGAATATCTTGACCACATGATCTTTCATGATTCCCAGCCCTTAGTTCATTATTTGACCCTCCGCTGAAGCGCGCCTAATATATGAACTGGAATATAGAGTGTCAAGGGTGGAAGCCCATTTTATCCTGATGCTCCCTCAATATTCCCTCTGAAGGACGGTCGCAAAACACACCCCCAACTGCCCTTGACAACATCATTTTCATTCATATATTTTGATTAAAAGAGGAAAATGATGAATAACAGCAAATAGTTACAAAAAAAATACACGTAAAGAGAGGAGGAAAGTTTATGTTCAACCCTGGTTTATGGAGAGTAAGAAGATTTTCCGATGTCATGCCGGAAATCATGCATCTGCAGCAGGAAATGAACCGACTTTTTTCCAGTGCAGGTCAAAAGACTACACAGGATTATCCTGCAGTCAATATCTGGGAAAAAGACGGTGCCTCAATTGTAACAGCTGAACTTCCCGGAATCGACTCTGAAAAAATGGACATTACCGTCTCCGGCGATGTATTGTCCATTGCAGGAACAGCCTTGAAGGAGAACTTTGACAAGGGCGAAACCTATTTACGCCAGGAAAGAGGGATCGGAAATTTCAAACGCAACATTCAGATTCCGTATCAGGTCGATGTAAAGGCTGTTGAAGCAAAGTACGAAAAAGGGATATTGATGGTTACACTACCCAGAATCAAAGAAGATTTACCCAAGAAGATTAAAATCAAATAAAAGGAAAGGAGGTATACTTCCATGGCAGAACAAGAAATGCAAAAAACTCAAAACGCGCCGACAACGGAACGTATCCGCAATGTCAAGGTATTTGCGCCTCGAGTGGATATATACGAGAATAAAGATTCCCTGTTTTTGTTAGCCGATATGCCGGGTGTCGACGAAAAGACCGTAGATATTGAACTGGAAAAAAACGTATTGACGATCACGGGAAGGGTGGATAACGGCCGGATTCATGATGCCACCATGATGTATTCGGAGTATGAGATTGGCGATTACGAGAGGGTTTTTACTCTGTCGGATGAAATTGACCGCGATAAAATTGTGGCAACCGTAAAAAACGGCGTTTTGCGTCTGGAATTGCCGAAAGCGGAAAAGGTAAAACCGAAGAAGATTGCCATTAAAGCGGCGTAAAAAAAGGTTCAAGGGCCAAGGGCTAAGGTTCAAGGAAAAAGGCAAAAGGAAAAAGGATAAAGGCTAAAGGAAAAAGATTTAATTTTTATTTCAGAATTTAAAGAGAGGAGGATATGGTCATGAGAATAAGAAATTTGTTGCCGGCAGTGCAAAGACCGGAAAGAAGTGATGTTGATCATCCCTTCTATTCTTTGCAGCATCAGATGAATAGTTTGTTCGATGATTTTTTCTCCGGATTTGATATGGTGCCTCGTTCCCTCAAAACCGGCGGATTCGCGGCTTTCATTCCGTCTGTCGATGTAAAGGAAAGCGACAAAGAATTTACGATTCGCGCCGAGCTCCCCGGCGTAGAGGAGAAGGACATCGAAGTCACTGTCACCAATGATACCGTAACAATCAAAGGAGAAAAGAAGGAAGAAAAAGAAGACAAGAGTAAAAACTACTACTACATGGAACGTTCATACGGTTCCTTTAACCGGGTGATACCACTCTCTTCAGAAACAGATGCCAATAAGTCTGAAGCCAGTTTTAAAAACGGTGTCTTAAACATCACCGTTCCCAAGAACCAGACAGCAAAGGCAAAGGGAACGAAAGTTCCGATCAAAGCGGCCTAATTAGGTAGGAGGCGGGGTTACCCCCGCCGTCCTCCCACACCACCGGACGTGCGGTTCCGCATCCGGCGGTTCATTGAACACTCTGGAGTCGTCGCATCGTATCTTGCAGCGACACCAACCCTAAACGATCAAAGAAAGATTTCGGGAAGGCCTGGTTCATGTGGCTTGCGCCACTGTTCCACCACGGCCCCCGCTGGTTGAAGGCCGAGCAAAAGGCGCGCTCCTCCTTCAATCCCGCCTTCATCAAGCTCTTGGCACGCGTGTACGGACGCTTCCACTGCCGCCACAAAATGCAGCGTAGCTTGTGCCTGATCCATCCATCCAACTCTTCCAAAACCTTCTTGGTCTGGGTCAGCCGAAAGTAGGCCATCCAGCCACGAAGAATCGGGTTGATTTCTGATATGGACGTGTTCAGGCTGCGGCCCCCCGCCCCTTTGAACACTTTACGGATATTGTCTTCCAGCCTTTTGATGCTGGTTGATGCAATCCGCAGTCTCGGAGCCTTGTGCCACGTCAGGCTATACCCGAGGAACTTCCTCTTCCACGGACGCGCCACCGCGCTCTTGGCCACGTTGACCGTGAGCTTGAGCGCGTCCGACAGGAACCGGGTAATGCTCGCCATGACACGCACCCCTGCCCGATGGCTTCTGACGTAAATATTGCAGTCATCGGCATAACGGCAAAAGGCATGGCCCCGGCGCTCCAGTTCCCGATCCAG
>DAOLNX010000150.1:0-4586 GCA_035416785.1 Smithellaceae bacterium
CCCATTCGGAGCAAGGCGGGTTTGATGCGACAACTGCCTCCGGGCGCAAAGGTTGTGGAACCGGCCAGGCCGCTCGCGGCGGGAACGATCAGCCAGACGGCACAGCAGATTTCCGGCGCTTGGAACAGCCCGGAATTTGACAAAATGCTCTCCGACAAATTTTATGATCGTTCTCGTCTCAACGACGCCATGAACACAGAAACCGCCAAGGATGCCCGTTTAAAAGTTCTCAACAGCCACAGCGCTTCGATATTGAGCCAGGCGATTGTTCCCGACCCGCAGGGGGGGCATCTGCGTGTCAGCAACGTATCGGTCATTTTGGAGACCAGGGCGGAGTTCAATGATCCGAAGAACGGGTTTATTTCCGCGCCGGGAACCAACGAAATGGTGATGGAGGTCGTAGAGAAAATTGATTAAAACATCCGTTGCCAAAGGTAGATTTCTTTCTTGCCTGCTTTGGGGTTTCATCTTTTTTCTTTTGCCCTGGACAGGATACGCCGACGAAACGTCCCCGTCTTTTCTTTCCGGCTGGTCTTTTTCCGGTCAGAACAGCGCGCATCTGGATTATTACAATTCTCACGGGCCAAGCGGTTCTTATCTTCAGGAAGGCTGGCGGCCATACAACGATCTGAACATTCAGTTCCAAAACCGCCGGAATCCTTACAACACGTTCAAAGGTTACGCATCCGGCACCATCAGCGGCTCGCCTTATCGTTCCCGGCAATATGGCATCAGTCTGGAGCGTTTCAATTTCAATCAGGAAAACGGTGAAGCCGCCCTACCCTATCGTCTGGACATTGGCGATTATCACGGTTTTCAGACGCCGCGCGTTTTGCAGAAATCGATAAAAGGCCTTCAGGCGGAGCTGCAGCCGGGCGAGTTTCTGGGCGCGCAAAGTTCCCTGTTGCTCCAGGGAGGCGGCGCGTCACAGGATTTTTTTGACAATCGTCTGGCGGACAACCTGTTTGGCGGCGCATCCTGGCTGATGAACTGGAACCGGACCAAGGCGTCCTTGAACTTTGTTTACAATGACCAGGCCGGCCAATCCGGTCTTCCGGATTTGCGTCAGTATGTGACGGGATTAGCGGTTAACCACAATTTTTCGTTATTATCCCAGCAGATCATTCTGGATGCAGAGTTGAATTATCTGCGGGGAGATATTCCTTTGAATGGCGCATCCTACAAGGATGAAGGATTGGGCGCATTTGCGCAATTGCAGGGAAAGAGCAAGCTGCCCCTGACCTACAGTCTCCGGTATGAAGAATACGACAAGGCCTATGTTCCCAGAGGGGGAGTCGTCAGCGCCGGACGGCGGACGATGGAAGCCCGCGCGGGTTGGCAATCCGCCCTGGGTTATGCAATCAATGGCCGCGGCCAGTATTACCGGGACGGCATGGGTTCAACTGTCACCACGGACACTTATGTTGGCGGCCTTGGATTGAGCGGCGCGATACCCAATCCCTGGGTTCAGGGCATCAACGCCGGTGTGGACGCTTATCGTCAGCAGGCCGAATCCGACCCCAGCAAAACCATTATTCATTCTCTCAACGCCAATTTGAGCCATCCCCTTCCCCTGGGATGGACTTCCCGATGGACGGCAAGCATTGCGGACACGCACGTTGTTTATGGCATTGCTTCAGACAACCGCACGCAGCAATATGGATTTGATCTGGGGCACGGATTGGCGCTGGCCGGTTTTTCAGGCCGGGTGAACGCCGGGCTGGTTTACAGCATTTTGCGCCAAACCGGTCAGGATTCTGATGATTTGGGAGTGAATTTTTCATCATCCCTGAGCCGGGGTCCGGTAAGCTTCAACTTGAGTTACCGTCATTTGAATCAGGACCGGCAAACCGGTCTGGTGGACAACCTGACCCACGGCCTCAACGCCGCCTGTGAATACACTTACCAGCGGCATCAGCTTCGTCTGGAAGCGGATTATGGTTATCGCAAGCCGCAAAACGCGGATGAAAGCGCGGATACAAGGATTGCTCTCACCTGGACTTTCAGCTTTGACCGGCCGGCAACGCCTGTTGCGGCCGCCGCCGTTGAAGCTCCGGCCGCTCAAGTGGCACAGACCGGACAACCGACACCGGAAAAAACGCCTGAAGGGCCGATGATGGTTCAATCCCTGGCCGATATCAGTCCCGGTATGGCGATGGATCGGGTGTTATCCGGTCTGGAGGCGCGCAACATCAAAGGCGGCATCGCGCAGGGACGTCATCTCATTTTAGAAACTCCCTGGTTTGATGATGTCTCCCAGAGGCAACGGCTGGTGCTGACCCAACAAAATAAGCGGCTGGAGCGGGCGACGGTTATTGTTGACCTCAACCAGGTGGGGGAACTGGACAATGCCTACCAGCTTTATGAGCGGATCCGCTCCAGACTGAACCGCGAGCTTGGCGCTGCGACAACACAGGAAATCGGCGTCTTTGGCCCCAATCTGGCTCAAGATCTGCGTGACGGCAAATTTGTCCGAATCAGCGACTGGAAAACTCCCACCGGCGTCCTGCGTCTGGGCATTCCCCGCCGACTTGACGGAATCGTCCGCATCGAAGTCCAGCATGCACAATCCTTCCCAATGTCCGGCTATGTTTCCTGGAGTCTGGAAGACGTGCAATAGATCAACAATAGTTTCCCTTATTTTATCAAGGAGGAATGATTAGGATGAAAAGAGACCTTAAAAGTTGTTATGGAACGGGGATGAAAACATTTTTTGCTATGTTACTGTGTGTGACTCTGACTGCCTTTGGCGCAAGTAACGCTTTTGCGCGGGGCGTTCAGGATAAGTCGTTGGAATGTTACAAGGAAATTGCGCAAACCCTCGTCCATGCCACGGCGACGGGATTAGGAGAAATCTTGAAAGAGGTAAAATCGGAAGAACAGAAGGTTGCGTTTATTCGCACCTTTATCAATCCCATCCGTTTTTACCCGGATCAATCCGGATATTTTTACGCCTACGACTTTCAGTGCGTGAATATTGCTCATGCCACACAAAAAGAGCTCGTAGGGAAAAATCTTAATGATCATAAAGACGTAAAGGGAAAATATGTCGTCCGTGAATTGAGCGCCGCTTCCAAAAAGGGCGGCGGATTTGTGGAATTCTACTGGGTGAAACCAGGCTCCAAAGGCGAGAAAAAAAAGCTGGGGTATGTTGAACCGATTCCCGGAACCAAATATTTTATCGGCACAGGAGTTTACCTCCCATAAAATCATTACTGAAGTGAACTGTTGAATTTTGGAATACCTTTTTCTGTTCATAGCAGCCCTGATCATGGAGTTCATCGACAGCGCTTTGGGCATGATGTACGGCACGATGCTCAGTCCGCTATTGATTATCATGAATTACAATACCAAGGACGTAGTGCCTTCCATCCTGATTTCCCAGGCCATCGGCGGTTTTGTCGCGACCTTTCGGTATCATCGTTATAAAAACGCCGATTTTAATTCCGGCACAACTGATCGACGGATTGCAGTAACCCTGATCTGGTTCGGTGTTTTTGCTTGTCTCGGCGGCGTCTTTTTATCTGTATCCATTTCCCCAAAGGTCCTGAATACTTATATTGGACTTCTTGTAGCCGTTATCGGCATCTTGATCTTGAGTGGACAATCCTTGATCATGACCAATGGAAAAATCTACGCAACTACTCACTTGCAAAAGAATGTTTAGTCAGGCTTGACCTGATTTCTGCAATAGAAAAGAGTGGACCTAATTCTTAATGATATAGCCTTTTTCCCGGAAAAGACGCAGGCAGGCATCCACCGCCTCGGTATCAAAGAGAACGCCCCTGTTTTCGGTAATTTCCCGCAAAGCCAAATCCACTCCCAATGCGGCACGATAGGGGCGATGCGTCGCCATGGCTTCCACCACGTCTGCCACCGCCAGAATCCGAGATTCCAGAAGGATATCAATGCCTTTCAAACCTTGAGGATATCATACCCGGACTGAGCATGCGTTTTAATCAAACTGAATTCCAATGCCGTTAACCTTCTGGGAGAACTGAGAATTTCGGCCGGGATGGAAACTTTTCCAATATCATGCATCGTACCCGCCATAAGGATGCCTTCAATCCGCTCTTGGGAAAGGCCCATCTCCAAGGCAATCGCACAAGCAATATCAGCCACCCGGCGCTGATGCCCGGCGGTATAAGGATCTTTGGCTTCCACCAGAGAGGCAATCGCTGATACCGTTCCGGCAAAGGCTTCCCGCAGATGCTCAACACTCTCTTTGCGGTCGGTTACGTCGCGCACAAAACCGTCATAGAAGGGAGTATTTCCTTCTTGCGTCTGCTGAATATTGACAGAAATCCAGCCAACGCTTCCGTCTTTCCGGAAAAAACGAGCTTCAAAATCCTGGACAAGCCCCTGGGTTTCCAGCCAGTGAAATATTTTTTTACGGTCTTCGCGATCCCTATACAACTGATGAGCGCCACTATTAACCTGTTCAACAAACTCGGTCGCAGAATCATAACCAAATATCCGGGCCATCGCCTGATTGACCATAATAAATTTCTCGTTAGCCCCTGCCCGGTACATGCCTTCCTGGGCATTTTCAAAAATACTCCGATACCTTTCTTCCGCCTGACGCA
>DAOLNX010000151.1:0-4521 GCA_035416785.1 Smithellaceae bacterium
GAATTGTCTGGATTGGTTCTCCTTCCACTGTGCAGTATCTCAAACTGATTTATCAACCTTTGTTGGAATTGAGAAAATGTTGCGCATTTACTCTGCGGATCATTGGTGCCCGGATAGAAATGCCCGGCTTGGATACGGAATATATCCATTGGAACGAAACGACGGAGGTATCCTCTATTCAAACCTGCCAGGTCGGGGTGATGCCCCTGTGGGATTCACCCTGGGAGCGTGGCAAATGCGGTTATAAGTTGATCCAATACATGGCATGCGCTTTGCCTGTGGTGGCTTCGCCCGTGGGAGTAAACCGTGAAATTGTGCAGGAAAATGTCAATGGTTTTCTTGCGGACGACGAGCGGCAATGGGTGGCGACGCTGGAAACTTTACTGGGGGATAAAGAGTTGTCTCAAAGAATGGGTTTTGCAGGCAGAAAACGGGTGGAAGAGGAGTATTGCATTCAAAAAACTGCTCCACGCTTGATCCAATATCTCAAATCCGTTAAGGAATACCGTTAAAATGTGCGGCATAGTGGGTTTTTGGGGCCGTCAAACGGGCAAAGCATCCGGGAAAAGTATCCAAGATATTCTTTCCAGTATGACTGCGGCGCTTATCCATCGTGGTCCGGATAGCGAGGGATTCTGGTTGGATGAAATGACGGGGCTGGCATTGGGGCATCGCCGTTTGTCGATTCTTGATCTTTCCCCTGCCGGTCATCAACCGATGATTTCGGCGTGCGGGCAGTATGTGCTCATATTGAATGGCGAGATTTACAACCATCCCGATTTACGGTGTGAGTTGACTTTTAGCGGAAAGGCGCCAGCCTGGAAAGGTCATGCCGACACGGAAACCTTGCTAGCCTGTTTTTCAGCCTGGGGTGTTGAACGCACTTTACAAGCTTCGGTGGGGATGTTTGCCTTGGCCCTGTGGGATAGGCAGAACCGAATATTGACCCTTGCCCGCGACCGTTTTGGTGAAAAACCTCTTTATTATGGCTGGCAGGACGGGACACTGTTTTTCGGCTCCGAACTGAAAGCTATAAAAGCTCATCCTGCTTTCCAGGCAAAAATCGAGCGAGATGCCTTGACACTGCTTATGCGGTACAATTGCATTCCCGCACCTTACAGTATCTATCAGAACATTCACAAACTGATGCCTGGCCATTATTTGAGCATTCCATTTTCTGATGGTCATCCGGTGCAGTCGTCTGTCCCCCGGGCCTGGTGGCGTTACAATGACGTTGTATCCGGGGGATTGGCCAATCCCCTGGTCTGTTCGGATGACGAGGCCATTTCCGCTCTGGAGGATAAGCTTTCCGCATCAGTGCGCTCACAAATGCTTGCAGATGTTCCGGTAGGCGCGCTTCTCAGCGGGGGGATAGACAGCAGCACGATAGTTGCTTTGATGCAGGCTCAGAGCAGCCGGCCGGTTCGCACCTTTACCATTGGCATTCACTCTGCCGACAATGAAGCGGATTATGCAAAAGCCATTGCCACTCATCTGGGAACCGAACATACGGAACTCTATGTCCGCTCAGAAGATGCGCTTGCCGTTATCCCTAAATTACCTGAGCTTTACTGCGAGCCGTTCAGTGACAGTTCCCAAATTCCCACATTTCTGGTTTGTCAGATGGCCGGGCGGCAAGTTAAGGTGGCTTTAAGCGGGGATGCGGGAGATGAAGTCTTTTGTGGCTATAATCGATATTTGTCCGCGCGCCGGGTTTGGAAAACCATGAACTATATGCCCGCATGGTTGCGCCGCATGGCTGCTGCTGCCCTTTGTGCATGTGCGCCGGATACTTGGGACAAATGGTTTTCCTTTGTCCGTCCTCTGCTGCCAAAAGATATGCGTCTGGCTGCTCCCGGCTATAAAGCGCACAAACTGGCCGATGTCCTGACGCTGAAGGACGATCGGGCATTTTATCGTTATTTGACGAGCCACTGGCAGAATCCTCAAGACCTGGTCGTTGATGCGGAAGAACCACAAACGTTGCTGACCGATCCGGCTGCTTGGCCGAAAACCGACCGTTTTGAGCATTGGATGATGGCCATGGATGCACAAACCTATCTGACCGATGATATTCTTGTGAAGGTTGACCGTGCCGCGATGGCCAATAGTCTGGAGACGCGCGTTCCGATACTTGATCATCGCTTGATTGAGCTTGTCTGGCGCATCCCCCTGCGGCAAAAAATTCGTGATGGCCGAGGAAAATGGCTGCTGCGGCAAATTCTATATCGGCATCTGCCGAAAGATTTGATGGAACGGCCCAAAATGGGGTTTGGCATCCCCCTTGATTTCTGGTTACGCGGCCCGTTGAGAGATTGGTGTGAAAACCTGCTGAATGAAAATCGGTTAAGGCAGGAAGGCTACTTTCAACCGGCTTTGATTAGAGGGATGTGGGCGGAGCATTTATCCGGAGAAAAAAACTGGTGTTATCATCTCTGGGATGTGCTGATGTTTCAGGCTTGGCTTCAAAATGAATAAAATGAGGCAATTTTGAAAATGGATGATCCGGCAAAAGGCAAACAGATGTTCATAAATATCTGGTATTTGCCGACCGTATTCCTTCTGTGTTGTCTGGCGGTCTTGCTGTTCGTTCCGAATCTTATGGCGCGGACGGATTCTTCATTCAATCCGGGAGCCGTTAGCGAAGTGATGAACGGTACTCGCGCGGAAGCAAACGCCGCATGGTGGGGATTTCATGAGATGGATTCGACCCACGCGTTGCAGGCCGCAATCAGCTCAAAAGCAAAGAAAATCATTGTTCCCAACATGGGGAAACCATGGGTTGTTGAACCGATCATTCTGGAATCCGATAAAGAAATTATCTTTGAAAAAGGCGTCATCGTTTTAGCAAAGCCCGGAAAATTCCATGGTTCAAGAGATTCATTATTCAGCGCCATCAATAAGAAAAACATTATCATTCGGGGATACGGTGCCGAATTGATCATGAGAAAACAGGATTATGCCCAGGCGCCTTACAAAAAAGCGGAATGGAGGCACTGTCTGTCTTTTGAAGGATGCCGGAATATTAAGGTATTCGGTCTGCGGTTGGCCAACAGCGGAGGTGATGGTATTTATATCGGCCGCGGCATTGGGAAGGCAAGTTCTCCCTCTACCGATCAAGTTCATATCAAGGATGTGATTTGCGACAACAACTACCGCCAGGGGATCAGCATCGTCAGCGCGTCAAAATTGCTGATTGAAAACAGCATTTTTCAGAATACGTCAGGCACTTCTCCGCAGGCGGGCATTGATTTTGAACCGGACAAGCCCGATGAAATCCTGACCGACTGCATAGTGAGAAACTGCATCAGTCGCGACAATGCCGGAGTTGGAATAAGCATGCTGTTGCAGCGTTTCAATAAAGATTCCCGGCCTGTATCCATAACCATTGAAGGGTGTCGGGCATTCGGAAACAAAAGGGGCGCTTTTGTTATTACGGGCAAAGAGAGCGAAAAACTTGCCGGACCTCTGAGAGGATCGATTAATTTTAAAAATTGCGACTTGGATGGCCACATCAGGCAAAATAATGTGGAAATGCTGGATATTCAATTTGAATCGGGAAAAGAGAGACTGGGGGAAAATAAATAATGAAACGATATGATGAGGTGAAAGAAGATCTTTTGAAAAGGGCCGCCACTTGGCTGATTACTGGTGTTGCAGGCTTTATCGGATCGAATTTATTGGAGGCCTTGCTGAAATTGGACCAAAAGGTTGTCGGTCTGGATAATTTTTTAACGGGACACATAAAAAATCTGCAAGATGTCGAGTCTTGTGTCTCATCCGGGCAATGGCGGAATTTTTCATTTATTGAAGGTGATATTAAGAATTTGGCGATTTGCCGACAGGTGTGCGAAGGAGTGGATTATGTGCTCCATCAGGCGGCGCTGGGGTCCGTTTCGCGTTCTATAGAAAATCCTATTGCCACCAATGATAATAACCTGGTGGGATTTTTAAATATGATTGTTGCAGCAAAAGATGCCCATGTTAAGCGCTTTGTCTATGCCACGTCGAGCTCGGTATATGGCGATCATCCGGAATTGCCGAAGATTGAAGATCGGGTGGGGCGTCCTCTGTCACCTTATGCTGTGACAAAAAAGATGAACGAGATCTATGCGGATGTCTTTGCGGCAGTTTATGGGTTTAATACCATCGGTCTTCGTTATTTCAACGTTTTCGGCCCTCGTCAAAATCCGAACGGCCCCTATGCTGCTGTCATTCCGAAATGGTTTTCAGCCTTGCGAGACGGGCAGAATATCCATATTAACGGTGACGGACAAACAAGCAGGGATTTTTCCTATGTGGACAATGTGGTGCAGGCCAATATTCTCGCGGCATGCGCGACAAACGAAGAGGCATTCAATCAAGTCTATAATATCGCCTACGGCGACCGGACCACTTTGAACGAACTTTTTCATTTGATCAGAAACAAAGTGGCGGAAACCTATCCGTCCGCCATGACCGTCCAGCCGGAATATCGGGATTTTCGTCCCGGGGATATTCGTGATTCCTTGGCCAATATCG
>DAOLNX010000152.1:0-1351 GCA_035416785.1 Smithellaceae bacterium
AGGACAGCATCCACGTATTCAGCGCCTGGGCATTCAAGGACAAGCCGGTGTTTTCCATTGCCGGAGAAATCCGCAAGCCTGGCGGATATGGTTTGAGAAAAAATACCCGGGTAAGAGATGCGATTCTTCAAGCCAGCGGGCTGACCAAAGACGCTTCCATCAAGCAGGCGGAAATCCTGCGGCACGGAAAGCAAAGAGACAAGTATGAAAAAATCTATTTTGACTTGGCGGCCGCCATGGCAGGAGATGAACGGGAGAATATTGAGCTTCACGATGAAGACCAGATCATCATCCATTCCATCCGGGAGTATGCCTTCAAGCAGACCGTGGCGATTGAAGGCGATGTTCGAAAAGCGGGAGAATATTCTTATTTTGAAAACATGAGGGTGAAGGATCTGGTTTTTGCAGCCGGCAATGTCCTGGAATCCGCCTATCTGGACGATGCGGAAATCACCTCCATGAATATTGACCAGGGGAATGCCGTGAAACTGGTCCGGAAAAACATCAGTTTGAGAAAAGCGATGGCGGGAGATCCGGAAAACAATGTGCATTTAAAGCCCTATGACCGTGTTTTTGTACGAAAAATCCTGGATTGGCGCGAAGAGAGATATGTAACGGTCGCTGGAGAGCTGAAATATCCCGGCCGCTATCTGATTGAGAAGGGAGAAAGGCTTTCGTCCCTGATTGAAAGGGCGGGCGGGTTTACCGATGAAGCTTATTTACGCGGGGCCATTTTTACGCGGGATAAGGTGAGGGAAAGGCAGCAGCAGGGGATCAGTGAAATGGCGGATCGGCTGGAGAAAGAGCTTTTGGCGACCAGCGCAGTGCATGCGGCGACGGCCTTTTCCGCCGAAGAAGTCATGGGGCAAACGGTTCAGGTTACTCAGAAGAAACAGTTGATCGATAAAATGAGAAATGTCAAAGCCATGGGCAGAATGACCGTAAGAATTGAACATGTGCGACTGCTCAAGGGCAGTGAATATGACATCGAATTGGAACATGGCGACGTTTTGACCGTTCCTGAAAAAAACAGCGTTGTCGGAGTGGTCGGCGGTGTCATGAGTCAGGGGACCTATGTGTTTTCGGAAAAGTGGGGCTACGAAGATTATATTCAGATGAGCGGCGGTTATTCCCAGTATGCGGATCAGAGCAATGTTTTTATTTTGAAAGTGGACGGAACAGCTCGCAAGGCCCATCGCGGAATGCTTAATTGGAATTCAAAGAAAGACCGCACGGAAATGTCCGCCTTTTCCGAGGAAATGTCCTACGAAGTGGAGCCGGGCGATGTCATTGCCATACCGGAAAACTATGAACGGATTGCCTGGATGAGAGAACTTCGTGATATTACACA
>DAOLNX010000152.1:1451-4471 GCA_035416785.1 Smithellaceae bacterium
ATTGCCTCCTCTCAATTCTTCAGGTTATATTTTTTCAGTTTGTAGCGGAGCATTCTTTCCGACATGCCCAGAATTTCCGCGGCTCTGGTCTGATTGTCCGACGCTTTGTCCATGGCCTCGCCAATGAGTTGCTTTTCGAGGTTTTCCAGAGATTCGCGCAATGTGCCGGAGGTTTTTTTCCCGGATGTCTTCTGTGTGGAATTGTTGGGGAAAGGCAAGTCGCTGACCGTAATGTAGTCGCTTCTGGCAATGACGATGGCTCGTTCCATAATATTGACCAATTCGCGCACGTTGCCCGGATAATGGTATTTCAAAAGCAAATCTCTCGCTTCCGCCGTCAGGCCAGAAAAGGTTTTTCCATTTTCTTCGGCAAAAAAAGACAGATAAAAATGAATAAGCTCCGGGATGTCTTCTTTTCTTTCCCTAAGCGGCGGCAGAGACAAAGCGACGACTTTCAGGCGGTAAAAAAGATCTTCCCGGAAAAATCCTTCTCGGACCCGGGACTCCAGATCCCGGTTGGTTGCGCTGATGATTCGGACATCCACGGGAATACTGGTGTTGCCGCCCAGACGGCAGATTTCACGCTCCTGCAAAAACCGCAGCAGCTTGACCTGAATCGCGGGGTTCAATTCGCCGATTTCATCCAAAAAGAGGGTCCCTCCGTCGGCCTCTTCAAAACGTCCGATCCGACGGGAATTTGCGCCGGTATAGGCGCCTTTTTCGTGCCCAAACAGCTCGCTTTCCAGCAGATTTTCATGCAATGCGCCACAATTGACAACCATCATCGGCTTGGATGCACGGGGACTGAGCTGATGGATCAGTCGGGCCAAAAGCTCCTTGCCGGTTCCGCTTTCGCCTTGAATCAGTACGGAGGCCCGGCTGGGGGCAACCCGTCCGGCCGTGGTGATCAGGTCGACCATTTGCGGGCTTTTATAGATGATTTTTTCCGTTGTCACGGCTTTCTTGCCCAATTCCTGCCTTAATAACTCATTTTCGCGGATCAGCCCGCGGCGCTCCGCCACTCGGTCCAGCAGAATCAGCAATTCGTCAAGTTCCACGGGTTTGGTAATATAATCCACCGCGCCGGCCTTGATGGCCTCCACGGCCGTTTCAATCGTTCCGTAGGCGGTGATAATGACCATGTCGATTTCGTGATTGATGGTTTTGACTTTTTTGAGAACGTCGAGACCGCTCATGCCGGGCATCTTGTAGTCCAGAAGAATCAGGTCAAAATGATGCTCCTGCACCGTTTTCACGGCGGTTTCGCCGTTTTCCGCCTCCTGCACATGGTAGCCTTCCTTGACGAGGAAGTCTCTGAGCATTTCGCGCTGAGATCGACCGTCTTCTACAATCAAAATGTCCAATTTTCGCATGGCCCGATCCTTTCCGGTTTCAGGTTTTATCGCTGATATTTTCACGCGGAAGCAGAACTTCAAACGTGGTTCCCGCCCCCATCCGGCTGACGACGCGGATATCTCCGCCATGTCCGCGAACGATCTCTGTCGCCAGCGGAACGCCCAGACCCAGCCCCTTTTCTTTGGTGGTGAATTCCGGGCTGAAGATTTTTTCAATATCTTCCGCCGACATGCCGCAGCCCGTGTCGGTGATGCTGACGACGATGAATTTTTTGCCTTCATTGTCGACGGAAAGCGTAATTTTTCCCTTGCCCGTGATGGATTCCATGGCATTTTTGATGAAATTCAAAAACGCTTGCTGAAGCTTGTTGATGTCCATGGGAATGACGGCCGGTTCGACCTTCCATTTCGTTTCCAGTTCGATGCCGCGGACTTTCGCCTCTTCCGCGACCAGGCTGACGATTTTTTCTAAAATTTCCGTGACGGAAAAATTTCTCAACTCCAGTCTTCTGCTTTTGGAAAAAGAAAGAAATTCCTCAATGATTTCATTGAGGCGCCGGATTTCATCCCGGATAACCGTTGAAAGACTTTGAAATTCAACGGCTTTTCCTTCTTCACGGGGGATGAAGTCTCTTTTGAGCCTCTGGGTGGCCATGCTGATGGCGTTGAGAGGATTGCGGATTTCATGCGCTACGCCTGCGGCCAGCTGTCCCAGCGCAGAGAGACGCTCGGCTTTTTCCAGTCGTCGCTCCATTTCGATGATGCCGGCCAGGTGGCGATTTTGGTCGTGGTAGAGAAGCACCATGGATAGCAAGGCAATGCCGACCACAAGCAGCATGAAAACAAAGATATTTCTTTGGTTTTCCTCGATAATCTGATCCATGGAGCCGCGGTCCAGACCGATGCGGATCATTCCTGCGATTTTTTTCTGAGGCATGTAGGGGTTTTCCAGAATAAAGGGAGCTGCGATATCCAGGATTTTCCCTTTGTGTCCATCTACTTTTTGGCTGCGGATTTTTTTCTTTTCCTTCATCATCTCTTCGATATGGAGATCCCGGTCGCTCAAGCCATCCGGCAAGGTTCCCATGCCTCCCAGCAGAAATTTCTGTTCATTAAAAACCTGCAGATAAGCAATGCCGTGTCCTTCCCCCATTTTGGTGACGGCTCTTTCCACTGCGACTTTCAGGCTCCAGTAAAGCCTGCCCTGTTTGTCCAGACAGAATACGGCGATTCCCCTGCCGCTTTTGAGTCGTACCCCGAAGTAACCAATGTCGTGCCGTATGCGGATTTTTTCTAAAAGCTCGATGGTGGTTGCCTTGCGGTTGTTTACCAACAGATCGCTTTTGGGAAGCCTATCGGTTTGGAGAGGAGCTCCGGCATAGATTTCGTTTCCGCTCGTATTCAGTACCGCCACATACCAGAAATGATGCTCGGAGGTAAATCGGCGCAGATAGTCATTGCTCAGTTCCTTTTTTTTCCAGGTTTCGTCGATTTTTTGCGCCAGCGTGGAAATGGCGTCATAAACCAGCTGGATGGAATAGGCCGATTCCGCTTCTTTGGCGGATTTCAGCTGAACCGGCATTTTTCCCTTTGCCGCGGCAATGCTTTTAAGATTGTCTTCCGTCTGGCGCAAAAGAACGCTGATGGTGGTCAGGGCCTGATCTT
>DAOLNX010000153.1:0-4468 GCA_035416785.1 Smithellaceae bacterium
CCGATCCGGAAAGCGTTGGACAGTTCCGGATGATCTTCCGTCAGGTAGAGTCCGCCGCTCATCGGAATTTCAAAATCGCGGCCTTTCAGGCAGAAGGTATCGGGATGGCCTTCCACACCGCCGAAACCCAGGTTGATTTTGCTTTGGGAGTAAAGCTTGACCATGTCCTCAACGGGCAGGGCGCCGCGCGGCCAGCCGTGTCCATAAGCTTCCACGGCAATGCCGCGCCGTAAAAGCTCGTTAATAACTGCGGCGCGATTTCCATAGCATTGGCCGACAAAAGAAACGTCAATTGTTTTTTCAAGGTCATAGGGTTTGTGGATTTCAGGATTTGCCCCTTCCGGCAGGTAAATTGGTCTGGTGCCTTCCACAAGATATTTGATCAGCGCGTCTTCGGTGCTTGTCCAGCACAAGTCAAAGTAACGGCATATATCCCGGCTACCGAAGGCGCGTCCGGAACGGATTTTGCCGACGAAATGTTCCTTGTCGTTGAGTGCCAGATTGATCATGGGAATGCCGAATTCCCGTAGGGCGGAAAGCGTATCCGGTTCCACCAGTTCACCTGAAACATACATAAATATGACGTCCGCCCGGTCTTCGGCAATCCACCGGCTAAATTTTTCCAGAAGCGCCCGGTTCATCCGCGCCTTTCCTGTTTTCCGCCAGTCTTTGTCCTGATGATTAAACTCGTCAAACCAGTCATAGTAACGGACCGTGCCGAACTTCTCCAATGCGGGCTTGAGTGAATAATTTTCCCAGTTGTAATGATGGTAAACCGCGATAATCCGGAGACCTCCAGCGGGTTTGGGCCGCATTTGGGGGAAAGATTTTTTCAGCTCAGAGCATAAATCGTCATTGCCGGGGATGTTCAATCCCAGTCGCCGGAATTTTGCAGCATAGGTTTGCCGTTCCCGTTCCAATTTCCGGTTGTTGTTCCAGAGGCCGAACTGGCAGCGATATTTTTTCAGCGGATCATTCATGGGCTTTTCGCAGGGTGAAAAGGCGTGCGCCGTTGGATTTATCCACACGGTTGTTCATCATGTTTAAAATGTGGCCCGCATCGATTGCCGGTACGGAAAATCTTTCCGCGACATCCCTGCAAATCAGAAGCGCCCCGACGCCCGCGCCGACGATGCATAAATCCGTTCCGTCCGGTATCTTGTTCAGAATCGGCGTTTTGACCTCTTCCCAGCGCGTTGCAACATATTCACGAGGGATGCTGACAAACATTAGATTAGGAGAGCTGTTTTGATTGATAAACCAGTTTCGGCAGCTTTCCTCGTTGTATTCAGAATTCAGAATGCAGATATTCCTGCCGTTGACGGCGGTAGCAAAATCGGCTGAACTCAGATATGCGTAAACTGCGTAGAAAGGAATATAATTATCCGCCGTCAAGGGGATGTGGTTTTCCTGCATAAAATCCAGGAATGCCGCACCCGTGGAATCCGGCTTTTGTTTTTTGAATGAAAATAGATTTCTAACAGGTTCCTGCGCATTGCCCGGAAAAACAAGCGGCGCAAAGAGTCCGTGGCCGGAAAGATATTCCATGGCCGCAAGATGCAAGGGCATGGCCTTCTTAATTGCTTCAATGGATTCCGCTTGTTTGTAAAGGCCGTTGCATCCCAGCGTATATCGATAAAATGCGTATTCTCCGTCGGCAAATCGCACGACAGGTAACGGTCGGTGATCACTGAGCGAATGAGTGATTTTTTCATGGAGGATGCGGCAATAGTCGTCGCCACTCGAAACCGTATTGGCAAACAGACAGATTTCCTGCTCCAACACGGATTCGGAAAAGATTTTCACGGCAGGCTCATTGTCAATGCCCTGAATATCCAAACGGTCAAAACGAAATAATTTTAAATAAATCAATTCTTCAAGATGTCTTTTCTGTGTCATGGCGCTATCAACCTGTCTGCTGTTTTTCAGCCACTACGGCATAACTGTGTCCCGAATAAAACCTGGCAATGATCCGTGCAATGAAGGACGGAATATAATTTTTTTCCAGTTCCTGCTTTACGTATTCTGAGAGAAAATGTTTATGGCGAATAACGGCAAATCCCCGCTTATGCAGCAGGGCAACCAGGGAATCGCTGGTAAAATGAAAAAGGTGATAGGGTAATTGCCACCCCAGCCAGCGATCCCATGTTTTAACAGCATCATGCCCTGCATAGTTGGGGACATCAACCACCAAAACACCGTCGTCTTTCAGCCATTGGCGTGCTTTCTGCAAATAGATATTCGGATCGGCCGTATGTTCCAGGGAATGCCACATAGTAATGACATCAAAGTTTTTATCAGGGATTTGCACATCGATAATTTCTCCAACGTGCACGGGAATCTTTAACTCACGGCGGACATAGGCCGCAACATCCGCCGACAGGTCAACGCCCTCAACCTGATATCCTTTTTCGCGGCAGGCCAGCAGGAAATAACCCCTCCCGCAACCGATATCCAGCACCTTCCCTTTTTTCTTAAAGGAGCGAAAGAAACGCAGGCGCTGTTTTTCCTGATTCAACCTTTTTTTCATTTCCGGAGAATCAATCCGGAGTTCCTGCTTGTACTGGTCCTGAAAGTATTCCTGCTGATAAAGCCTGGACAGTTCCGCATCGTCGGGTCGCGGATCCAGGACGCCCAGCTTGCAGTCGGCGCATTGATAAACCTGCCACGGATCTTGAGAATAAAGAAAGTTGCGCCGTGAACTGCCGCAAAGAATACAATGTTTTGTTGTCTGGTCCATTCTCCTCCGGGGAGCCGATAGTTTAAATTACTTTATATTCGGCATCAAGTTGTAAAGGTGATGACATGCCCCGCCGGATTTAGGGAGTTGTCATTTTGTAAATCAGTCGATAACGATCAATTTTGTTTTGTATTAACGTTTTCTTTGCTGAAAAGGGAAGCGAAATTTTTAAAGTCCATATTCTGAAAATGGCTTTAAACCGTTCAGTCCTCTTGATTCTTTCGATCGTGTCGGTCCTGTAATGTTTTTCATAGAACAAATATTCAGCTTTAATTTTCTTCTCGAAAAGAGCGGCGGGCGTTGTGCCGGTTTCGCTCTGACTTCCCCAGTGAAATACAATTGCTTCTTCAATATAGCCGATGGAAAATCCCTTTTCACGGATGCGCCAGGCCAGGTCCTCATCTTCGCCATAAAGGAAAAAATCTTCGTCAAAACCATGCAGTTCGTCCAGCAGCGGCTTTCGGGCGATCATGAAGGCGCCTAGAACACAGGCAATTTTACCCGCCAGACCGGTTGTCTCGTCCCGCGTGAATTTTTCACCGGGGTAGCGATAAGAAACGGATTCCTGCAACGTTCCGTCCGGGTTCAGTATTTTTGCTCCGGCGAGTCCTGTCTGCGGATGGGCTTCCATATGGGAAACAGCTTTTTGTAAAGTGTCTTTCTCAATCGTGGTGTCGGGATTCAGAAAAATAACGTAGCGTCCCCGGCACATTTCCAACGCCTGATTGTTTGCCGCGCCAAAACCGCGATTTTGAGAATTGGCGATTAGCGTTACCGTCGGATATTGCTTTCGGATAGCAGCAGCACTGTTATCCGTCGAGGCGTTATCAACAACGAAGATTTCTTTATCAACGTCCGCCCGGCAAAGGGAGTCCAGGCAGCCAAGCGTCAATGCGGCTGTGTTATAGGAAACAATAATAACAGAAACGTCCATAGAGCCCATTCACTCTAAAAACATCAAGGTTCACTTTGTTGATAAAGTAATCATTTGATTTTCCACCGTTTCGCGGATGGCATTTTTCACCTGATCAACAGTTAACGTCTCCAGACACCGGCTGTGCCCACTATTGTCACAGCCTTTTTTAAAACAGGGAACGCAATCCATATCCGATGCAATAACGCAATGGTCTTTCCCAACAGGCGCCCATTCTTTCCAACTGGACGGTCCGTATATAGTCATGGTTGGCGTACCTACTGCCGCCGCTATATGAGGCGCGGCGCTGTCCACGCCGATATGCAGCAGGCTTTGGCCGAGCAGGCCGGTCAGTTCGGCAAGTGTTGTTTTGCCCGCGAAGTTGAATATCCCGGTTTCACATCGGCGGATAAGCGCTTCCGCTTTTGGTTGTTCCTCCGCAGAACCGATGACGATTACCGGAATGGCAAAATCTTTCGATAACCAATTGATGATTTCAATCCACTTGTCAGAGTTCCACTCTTTATAAGACCAGCGGGAAAAAGGATTTATTGTGATCCATTGCGTGCACCCTTCAACTTTTTCCCGCACCAGGATTTCCCGGATGCGCCTTTTGATGGTATCGGCAATCCATAATCTTGGGATGTGGTCGTCCGTATCGATGCCGAGAACTTTCAAGATCCCCAGGGATTGCGCAACTGCGCCGCGTGTATAAACCGCTGACCAGGGCACAGCCCCATGTGTGAATAGATAATTTCTCCAAAAGGGCACGCCTCCGGGGTGATGTAGCGTCACCCGCATCGGCGCTCCCGTGG
>DAOLNX010000154.1:0-4362 GCA_035416785.1 Smithellaceae bacterium
ACGACGTTAAAAGCCTCCTGCTGGATCAGATAAAGCTTTAAGGATCAAATATTTACGTGGGCGAGAATAATCAAATAAATCCAATTTCGTCAAGCTTTTCTTCTACAGTTTCCCGGTAATTGGGAAAGCAGCACAAAGGTGCGCTGATGATCGCCAACTTTCATCCAACCCGATCGGCCTCCTTGCGCTTGCGCGCTTTTTTCTCCTGATACCGGTTGATTCTTTTCTTATACTCATCGATGAATTCTTTGGACGACAAATACTTATCGGCAAATGAAACGATATAGGATTCCTTGTATTTGGGCGGGACAAGCGTCAGCGGCCACATGTGCTTTTTAATAATGTCCTCTTCAATGTCATTGATCGAAAAATGTTTTCTGGCGTTGGCCGCGGCTATGGCCGGATGCGCCAGCCCGTGAAATTTTTCCCGGGGCAGATCCGGCACGTCATGATGACGCCAGTCATACAAAAAGAAATCATGCAGCAGCGCGCCGCGGGCCGTTGAGCGATAATCCAGCTTCAAATACTTGCTGATCCGGTAGGATAAATAGGCCACGTCATGCACGTGATGATAAATGGAAGAATTGTGATGGAAATAATCCTTGAGTTTTACAAACTCCTCATGTTGCAGGATGTCCGCAACGGTTTCATAATATTCCTTTTCAAAGGGCTTGCGGCCTTCCAGTTCCAGAACGATTTTTTCCTGCACGGACTTCAGGAACGAGTCAATTTTCAGGGTAATGCGGTTATTGATGTTCCGGTTTACATATTTGTTCAAGTCCGGGAACGCTTCCCGCAGCCGTTGAAAGGATTTCAGAATATCTTCAATTTCGACACTGCTTAAATTGAAGTATTCCTCATAAAGGTAAGCGACGCCTTTGCGGAAGGCGGCCAGAGACATGACGGAAAATGTATAGTCGATCCAGAAGTAGAGCAGAAAGACGATGGCCGCTATTTTGACGAATCCTTCGGGAAGCAGCGCCAACCGCTGCAACGCTTCCGGATGAACAAATGTCACAAAGATCAGGACCAGCCCGGTCCAGAGGATGGAAAAACGCAGGCACACATGGCCGTGAAGATGAAACCGGTTTTCCGAATAGTCCCAGAGCCTCAGTTTAAATATCTTTTCGGATAAGAAACCGACCATGTATTCCAGAAACGTGACGGCCAGACCGAAAAGAACAAACCGTGAAACGGGGTGCCAGCCCTGAAGCATATGCTGCATGACAATGATCATGAAGGCTGCAAGGCCGTAAATGGGAATGAACGGACCAAACAGGAATCCGGCGTTGACAAACTTCCGCTGGGCGATGGACCGGTAAATAACCTCCACAGCCCAACCCATGAAGCAATAAACAGCGAAAAGGACAATATAATAAAAGAAGTTCAGGGTATCATCCAATCTGACGGTCTGCACGGTGATCCTGTATCGTCCCCATTATTCCGGTGCGGCCCAGACAATATGCTTGCGATTGATGATGATCACCGTGCTTTTGACCCCCGTCATGGATGCATCATAAATGAGCAGGAAAGGGCCGGATTCCTTGGAGTTGAGAAAATCCGCCACACGATTATACTTACCGATATTCAGCAATCCCTTGATCGTCTTTCCGTCAGCAAGGCGAAAAGTCACTTTGCTTTTATTGGGCATATCCATCGTCATTGCATCCCTCCATGCTGCGCCATCAAAATGTATGAAATTTCGGTTGACTCTTCCCTCTGTGCGCCCTTTAAAAAAAAACGGCACAGGTCTTTGTGAACAGCAATTAAAAGATAGAAAGTTGTCGCAAGATTACACCATCCGGTTGTTTTTGTGAAGCAATTTTATTAAATCCCGCCTCCTGCGGACGGGAGATTTTTCCGCCGGCCATCTTTGATCAGTTGACACAGGAATCATCGGCTGTTACATTTCCATACCGGAGGCCAACATCATGGAAAAAATTAAAATCGGCATCAGTTCCTGTCTTCTGGGCAACGCCGTCCGGTACGACGGCGGACACAAGCTCGACCGTTTTCTTCGCGACACCCTGGGACAGTATGTGGCGTATGTGCCGGTCTGCCCGGAAGCCGAATGCGGGATGGGTATTCCCCGGGAGGCCATGCGGCTGGAAGGCCAGGCGGACAGCCCGCGCCTGATGACCCGCCAAACCCGGGTGGACAAAACAGATTTGATGGTCCGCTGGGCCCAAAAAAGGGTGGCTGAACTTGAGGGGGAGAATCTCTGCGGCTTTATTTTCAAAAGTGATTCGCCGTCCAGCGGAATGGAAAGAGTAAAGGTCTATGACGAGAAAGGCATGCCCGCCAAAACGGGCGTGGGAATATTCGCCCGGATTTTCATGGAGCATTTTCCCCTGCTGCCGGTGGAGGAAGAAGGCCGGCTCCACGACACGCAGCTTCGCGAAAATTTCATCGAAAGAATTTTTACCCTCCAGCGGTGGCGGGCAATCCGGAAGATGAAATCCGGAAGAAGCGCTCTGGTGGATTTTCACACCCGTCACAAATTATTGCTGCTGTCACACAGCACGAAGCTTTATCAGGCGATGGGAAAACTGGTTGCCGCACAAAAGACTTTCAGCGCTCGGGACCTTTTTTCACAGTATGAGACACTGCTCATGGAGGCCTTAAAGCTCAAAACCACGCTGAAAAGAAATGTGAATGTATTGCAGCACATGATGGGATATTTTAAGGAACAACTGTCCGGCGATGAAAAGAAAGAGCTTCTGGAAATCCTCGATCATTATTCGAAGGGTTTTCTTCCCCTGATTGTTCCCCTGACGCTGATCGGCCACTATGTCCGCAAATACGATCAGCCTTATCTCCGGGATCAGATTTATCTCAATCCGCATCCGCTGGAGCTGCAGCTGCGAAATCATGCATAAAAAAGGCCGAAGACTGAAGACAGAAGATTGAAGATAAAAAAACAGGGAACGGTCTCCACCATTCCCTGCTGACTACTGACGCCTTGTTTATGCCGCCATTCCCCCGGACCGTTTCAGCGCTTCGATGCGGTCTTCCAGCGGGGGATGCGTCATAAACAGAAGCTTTTGCCGGGCTTTCCGCTGATGCCGAAGGCCTGCATCTGATCCGGCAGGGGATCAAACGTGCTGCGCTGCAGACTCTCCAGCGCGGCGATCATGCTGCCCACGCCCGCAAGCCTTGCGCCGCCGGCATCCGCCCGGTATTCCCGCCGGCGGCTGAACCACATGACAATGACGCTGGCCAGGATGCCGAAGACAATCTGCGCGACGATTGTGGTGATAAAAAATCCGATTCCGTGGCCTTCTTCGTTTTTCAGAACAACACGATCCACAAAATATCCGACGATACGGGACAGAAAAATGACAAAGGTGTTGACGACGCCCTGAATCAAACTGAGCGTCACCATGTCGCCGTTGGCCACGTGGCTGATCTCGTGGCCCAGCACCGCCTCGACTTCATTGCGGTTCATGCTGCGCAGAAGCCCCGTGCTGACCGCCACCAGCGCGTTGTTCTTATTCATGCCGGTAGCAAAGGCGTTGGGCGACGGCGATTCAAAAACCGCTACATCCGGCATGCCGATGCCCGCCTGAGCAGCCTGCTTCTGAACCGTGTTCACCAGCCAGATTTCCGCGTCGGAGCGGGGCTGCATGATGACCTGGGCGCCGGTGCTCCACTTGGCCATCCACTTGGACATGGCCAGCGATATGAACGATCCTCCGAAGCCGAAAACCGCCGAAAAAATCAGCAGGTTTAAGTAATTGATGCCATTGGCGTAAAGAATTTGATCCACGCCGAGAAGCTTTATGACAATGCTTAAGACCACGAGCACGGCGATGTTGGTCCCGATAAACAGCAAAACTCTTTTCATTTTGATCTCCTCCGGTTTAAAATCGCGCAAACTGTTTGCCTGGCAAACCTTTTAAAATGATGCCTTATCTTAATGTCAGGTCACGGAATGTCAAGCGTTTCTTCTCCGGCGGCCCTCACCCCCGCAAATCCTCCGCCGGAATGCCGCTGCGGGGATTTGAGCGGAAAAGATCCGGATTGCCTGTTCTTTTTTTTTGAAAACTGTGATAGGGTGCTTTGCAATTCGGAGCATCGGCCAGGACGGTGTTCCGTTTTTTATCAAACAATAATCGCCGTTTTTGCGGCTTTTGGATCCGGCAACCGTTTTCAACCCCCAGACCAGGCCAAAAGGAGGACACAGCATCATGGCAGACCGCACAATACACATTACGCAATTCGACATGGACAGGCTGACGGAACTGATCGACGGTTTGCGTTTATCGCCCAAAGCCAATCAGGCCAATCTCGATCTGCTGGAAAAAGAGCTGTATCGCGCCGTGCTGGTGGATCCTCCGAATATCCCCCGGGATGTCATTA
>DAOLNX010000155.1:0-4275 GCA_035416785.1 Smithellaceae bacterium
GAAAAGGAAACATATAATTTCTTTACCGACGAGGGTCTGTTGCCAAACTATGCTTTTCCGGAGGCGGGGATTATCTTACAGTCGGTTATCTATAAACGGAAATCAAAACCGGATAAAGAGGGCAAATACAAGACGACAACTTATGATTACGAGCGTCCCGCCGTCTCGGCGATTCATGAACTGGCGCCGGACAATTATTTCTATGCCGAAGGTCGCAAGGTCAAGGTTGATCAGGTCAACTTAAATCTTTCAGAAATCGAAGAATGGCGGTTTTGCAGCAGTTGTTCCCATATGGAATTGGCGGCAACAGGCGATGCGGCATCCACCTGTCCATCCTGCGGCAGTGTGCTGTGGAGCGATGACGGTCAGAAGAAACGGATGATTCGGATGCGGCAGGTGATGGCCACAACCTCCGATAAAGCCAGCCGCATCCAGGATGACAGCGACGACAGAGAACCGGAATTTTTTCACAAACAGATTCTGCTGGATATGGCCGAATCATCCGTCGAAACTGCCTTCAAAGTAAACGATGATGATTTTCCTTTTGGAATGGAGTTTGTTGGAAAGGTGACATTCCGTGAAATGAATTTCGGCAAGCGGGACAACACCGGTGAAACGCTCATGATCGCCGGCAAAGAATTTCCCCAAAACGGTTTCGCTGTCTGCCGCGGTTGCGGTAAGGTTCAAAATGGCGAAAAGCCGGCCCATACCATGACCTGCAATAAAAAGGACGCCGATCCGGCAAAAAATATACTCGACTTCCTTTATCTTTATCGTGAATTCAGCTCGCAGGCGCTGCGAATTCTTCTGCCTGCTAAACCCGCTTCCTGGACGGACAAGCAAATCCATTCTTTTACGGCGGCATTTTACCTGGGATTGAAGAAGAAATTCGAGGGTAATATTGATCATTTGCGTGCAACCATCCATGAAGAACCGTCCCTGGATCATCAATATCGTAAAAGATACCTGGTTCTTTATGACATGGTGCCGGGCGGGACGGGGTATCTGAAGGAACTCATGCACAACGATCAGGCGCTGATGGATGTCTTCCAGATGGCCCTGGATGTTTTGAAGTCCTGCGGTTGCAATCAGGATAGTGATAAAGATGGCTGCTATCGCTGTCTCTATGCTTACAGGAACAATTATGAACGGAACAATACGTCACGCGATACGGCAATTGAGTTATTATCAAATATTTTAAAGCGTCGCGGGCAACTTGTAAAAACCGATTCGTTGAAAAATATTTCCATAAACCCGCTTATGGAAAGCAAGCTGGAAGAAAGCTTCATTGAGGCGCTGCAGTCCTTTGCCACGCCGGATATTCAAGTGGCGCTGCGAAAGGAAGTGGTTAAAGGAAAGCCAGGTTGGTTTATTAAAGTCAATGACCGCGGATATTTCATTGCGCCGCAAGTGGAACTTGGATCCGCGGAAGGCGTGATGGTTTCGTCTCGTGCGGATTTTGTTTTTTATCCGGAATTATCCCGAGACGGTAAGCCGATGGTCGTTTTTACCGATGGATTTATGTATCACGTGGGAAAAGGAGATCAGCATCGTGTTGGAAAGGACATGGCTCAACGGATGGCTGTCGCCAAAAGCGGCAAATACAGCGTCTGGTCACTTTCCTGGGATGATGTGGAAAACAGCCTGCATAAGAAAAGCGGACACTTCGATAATTATCTCATTGATAGAAATGAAAAAATCAATGGCCTCCACGCCCGCTATGATGCGCAGTTTAACGTAAAAAAACTTGGAACAATCCGATACCAATCCAGCTTTGAAATGCTGGTGACGTATCTTGCTGATCCGGAACCGAATATGTGGCGTATGTATGCGCTCATTCACGGCTTGGGATATTTGGATTGTATTTGCATGGACGCGAATGTGAATTCCATTTTATCCGGTTTATGGAAAGATTCGCCTTGGCGCGACGTTCAACTGGAACTTCACGCAGAGAAGTCGGGAGGTTGCCTTGCTGGTTTGTATCAAAAAAGCAGTGAAGACAGTCCGCTGATTAAGCTGATATCCCATGTTACGAAGGATGACTATAGTGAAAATCATTTTCATAATATGTCCGTCGTTTGCCGGTTGTTTGACGATGAAGACCTTGTCGAAAAAGCAGGATTTAAACCGGCCTGGAATGGTTTTCTCAGGATGTATAACGTCTATCAATTTATTCCCGGCACTGTTTTTATAACATCGCGTGGTATTGCTGAAGGGCAATATCTTTGGTTGATGACGGAAGCAAAGGAAGAAAAAGCTCGCGTTGCAGTTGATGCGGAAGCGCTTGCAGTTTTGCAGAGCATGACGGACGCCTATATTCACCCATTCTTGTCTTTTATCTCGGATAATGGGTTGCCGCTGCCGGAAGCGGGTTATGAATTGTGTGACGAAAATGGTCAGGTCATTGCCGCCGCTGAACTGGGCTGGCCGGATCAGAAGATTGCTTTTTTGAGAGAAGACGAAAAAGAATTTGTTGAAATATTTGCGGCCAGAGGCTGGCGGTCTGGCTTGCTGGATACGGTTGTTGTTGATCCATCAGTATGCATTTCCATGTTTAAGTGAGGAGGTATTTATGACAATCTCCAAGGATAAACTGATTGTTGCCATATCCAATGATTTCCTGAAATCTTTTTCGGGGATTCCCAAGAAGCAACAGTCTAAGGTCAGGGAATTCTTCGAGAAATTTCGAGTGAATCCCGCTTCACCCTCCATTCATTATGAGAAAATTCAAAAAGCAAAAGATGAAAATATCCGTTCTGTCCGGATTGATCAGGATTATCGGGGCATCATTCTGAAACCGCAATCTGGTAACGTTTACATGCTCCTTTGGGTTGATCATCACGATAAAGCCTATGCTTGGGCGGAAAACAGAATATTTTCAATTAACGCGGAAACCGGTGGCCTTCAGGTGATAAATGTTGAAGACCAAATGCTTCCTGAAAAAATGCCCGAAACAAAAGATGTCGACAAACGCCTTTTTGACGCATACACAGATGCAGAACTACAGCGGCTTGGCGTGCCGGAAATTCTTGTGCCTCTTGTCCGGCAATTAAGACAAAAGGATGATCTGGACGCTGTCGAAAGCCAACTTCCCCAGGAAGCCTATGAAGCTCTTTTCTTTCTGTCGGAAGGTTTTTCGATGGATGATATTCTCAAGGACATGGCAAAAGAGCAAGTGCCGGAAAACGTGGATACCGCGGATTTTGTCACGGCCCTCAGCAATCCGGACAGTAAAAGGCGATTCCATGTTGTGGAAGGCGCTTTGGAACTGGCGGAGATTCTTAATTCGCCGCTGGAGTTGTGGCGAATATTTCTGCATCCCTCTCAGAGAAGCATTGTGGAAAAGGACTACAACGGCGCTGTGCGTGTTCTTGGCGGCGCAGGCACAGGCAAAACCGTTGTTGCGATGCATCGGGCGCGATGGTTGGCCGAAAAGGTGTTTACAAAGGAGAATGACCGTATCTTATTCACGACCTTTACAAAAAACCTGGCGGCGGACATCAGGGAAAACCTCAGAAAACTTTGTCCGGCCGAGGTCATGAAGAGAGTTGATATTATCAATATCGATGCCTGGGTTATTCAGTTTTTAAAGAAACATGGCTATACGAGAACGCTTGTGTTTTCGGATTCCACAGGGGAATTTTGGCAGAATGCTATCAATATGGCGCCTTCAGAGCTTGATATCGACGAATCTTTTTATCTCCAGGAGTGGTCTCAGGTAATTCAGGCTCAAGGGATAACAACCTTGGATGAATACATGAAAGCTTCACGAGTGGGCAGGCAGAAAAAATTGACCCGCCCGATGAAACAAAAAATCTGGCCTGTCTTTGAAGAGTATCGTGCGCAATTGAATGCACGAGGCTTGAAAGAGATGACAGATGCCGTCAGAGATGCTCGGATCATTCTACAAAACAAAGGGGATATATTGCCTTATAAGGCCATTATTGTGGATGAAGCGCAGGATATGGGAATGGAAACTTTCAAACTGATTCGGCAAATGATTCCTGAATCACGTGATGAGTCAAAGAATGATTTGTTTATCGTCGGGGATGCTCACCAGCGCATCTATCGGCATAAAGTGGTTTTGGGCCGCTGCGGTATCAATATCAGGGGACGAAGCAGAAAGCTCAAAATCAATTATCGCACAACAGAGGAAACACGCAAATGGGCCATCCGTTTACTGGAGGGTAAAAGCATTGATGATCTTGATGGTGGCATCGATTCTCAAAAAGGCTATAAATCTCTACTTCATGGTGATGCGCCGGAGATCCGATC
>DAOLNX010000156.1:0-4208 GCA_035416785.1 Smithellaceae bacterium
AAACTCACGGATACATGATGGATCCAAACCAGCGCCATGAAATCTGTCCTGTTCCTTTTTCATTCGGGCGATAGGGAATATCAACCCTGGACTTCCATGGATTCCCTTTTCCGATCCGGAGTATGCGGTTTTTCATGAAGCCTTTGAACCAAATCGGCATAGGTCTGATAAAATCCTGCCTCAGGCATTTTGGTTTTTGTCACGGCATTGGTGAAGGTATAATAATCCAGATCAAAAAGCACAATGTCTTTTTTTCTTTGCTCATAGAGTTTGGTGCCGGGCATCGGCGTTAAAATGGACAACACGGGAATCTGAATCTTCTGACGTAAAATGAAACTTTCCAGTTGCCGGAAATCCTTTTCCACGTACTCGGGGGATACGATGAAATCCCCCACGATCACGATGCCCAGTTCATGCAGAATTTCAATAGCCCGGAAAACGACATCCTCTTGATATTGTTTGTTATATGCTTGCAAACGCTCATTTTGAATGTCCTCGAAACCGACAACGACGGCATAAAGCCCCGCCTCTTTCCAACTTTTCAAAAGCTCCGGATGCCGGACAATGGTGTCTGCGCGAACATCGGCAAAAAAACTCTTTTTCAGATCGGCTTTCAAAATTTTCCGGCAAAGTGTTAGTGACTGCCTCGGTTGACCGAAGGTATTGGCATCCACCATCCGGAGAAAAGGAATATCCCCCAGAAGAGAAATATCCCGAAGAACGGCATCCGCTCCATACGTCAGATATTTTCCGCCGGTCACTTTCGGAATCGTGCAAAAAGAGCAGGAATGCGTACAACCGTAAGCCGTAATCACAAATCCCATCGACAGACCCAACTGCTCAAGATAATAGTGCTTTCTGTACTTTGCCACCAGGTCGTAACGAGGCGCGACCTCCTCCCCAACGTCCTGTCGGCCGAATCGTCTCGGTGTAAATGACAGACGTTTTCCGGGAGTGGTCCGGGCAATTCCGGAAATCCCGTCTGGATTCTCCTTGCCAGACAGACCATCCACCAATTGTAAAAAGCTCTTTTTCCCCAGTCCCACAACAATGTAATCAAACTCGGGACGGTTGAAATCTTGCGGCTGGCAGGAAGCATGATTGCCACCCACCACAATGGCAGCGCGGCTTTTCTTCCTGATTTCCGCCGCACAGCGAATTACAGCGCCAACTTCACAGGTCAAGGCAGTAAAGCCGACAAGGTCCGGCGCAAATTCATCAAAGGTTTTCCAGAAAGAATCTTCCGTTTCGCATTTTCCATCAAAAATCAGAACCTCGTGTTCGGTCAAAGGCCCCGCCAGAACTTCAAGATTGAAAGGCTCTCCCTTGAAAATCCGTCGCAAGGATGTAATTCCGTATTCTTCCTCCGGTATACTCCGGCCGCAGTTGGGGGGATTAACAAGCAGAATTTTCATTTTTTATCCGTCCGGTAAATTGGTCATTCATAAGCCGTATTCATCCTTTTATCATAAATGAGAGGCAAAAACATTGGGATTCAACCGCTCCAAAAATGAAATTGCTCCAAATCAAATACTGCTGGACGCCCGTCCAAACCTGCACTATAAGCAGAGGAAAATTTTGAGGTCAAGCCATGAAAATATTCGTTATCGTGGGTATGCCCGCGGCAGGAAAAAATATTGCCCGAACTTACGCGGAATCCAAAGAAATGGTTTATTTTGCAACGGGTGATATCGTGAGGGCAGAAGTTAAAAAACGTGGTGTGGAAGCCGATCCCGCCGGAACTGCCGCCATCTCTGATGAGTTGCGCGGCAAAGACGGCATGGGCGTCACCCGACTCGCTCTGGAAGCGGTTCTTCAATCCGGCAAGAATATCGGTTTTCTGGAAGGCATGAGATCCTGGCCGGAAATTGAACTGATTCGAGCCAAAGCAAAATGCATTGTGGTTGCATTTCTGGCACCTAAAAAAATTCGCTTTGACCGCATTTGCGCCCGCGGAAGAGCCGATGATTCTCCTCAGGCGTTCGAAGGACGTGATCAGCGTGAAATTGCTTACGGAACAGCCCTTCCCATTGCACTGGCCGATGCCTATGTCTTAAATACCGGCACAATGGCCGACGCCCTCAAGCAGTTTGACGTCATTATCCAAAAAGAGATGCATCAGTGAGAGAGGTCAGGTGAGTGAACCCTGTCCCCACTCAAAAGCCAACATGTCTGGAGCAATGATGGAGTCAGCAAAAACCAGTTCTTCGACAGTTTCAGAACTGGTTTTTGCATTTCTTTCTCACTTAAGCTCCCTGCTGGAATACCCCAGAACATTTCTGGCTACAATCAGATGCTGAATCTGACCTGTTCCTTCAAAAATATCTGTAATTTTGATATCGCGCATCCATTTCTCAACCAGATGATCGCATGAGAAACCAAGTGGCCCCAAAAGCTCGCAGCATTTCTGCACAATCAGCGTTCCGCCCCGCCCCGCTTTTGCCTTAGCCATGGATGCCTCCAAGTTATTGAATTCCTTGTTGTCCATCATCCACGCCGCCCGCCAGGTTAAAAGGCGCATCGCTTCCAGTTGCGCTTCCATGAGACAAAATTCTTTTTCCAATGCGTTTAAATTGTTGGGATTTTGCTCATAATCCGGAATAATTCCGTTTTCTTCCATTTTCTCGCGGGTAAAATCCAAAGCCGCCCGGGCAACCCCCAGCGCCATCGCGGCAACCATGGGACGCGTATTGTCAAAGGTCTTCATCACCCCCTTGAATCCTTCGGTACTTTGCTTGACCTCGGCGCTTCCCAGAAGATTGTCTTTGGGAATGCGGCAGTCATCCAGCACATACGTTCCCGTATCCGAAGCGCGAATACCAAGCTTATGCTCCAGTTTTTCCAGCTTGAATCCGGGACGTCCTTTTTCCACAATGAAGGACTTAATACCTGCCTTGCCGGCGCTTTTATCCACTGTGGCCCAGATTACCGCAACATCGGCGCGCTCCGCGCAGGTGACAAAGATTTTTTCCCCGTTGAGCACCCACTCGTCGCCATCCAAGACCGCCCTGGCTGTGATGGAACCGGAATCCGAACCGGAACCCGGTTCGGTAATCGCCATCGAAGCCCATTTATCGCCGAATCGTTCCATCTGTTCGTCGGTTGCAACTGCGGCAATGGCCGCGTTTCCCAAGCCTGCATTAGGGATGGACAAAAGCAAACCGACGTCTCCCCAGCACATTTCTTCAACGGAAATGATCGTGGAGAGATTTGTTCCCAGTTTTTGAGGATCCGGCGTTTCTGTTTTTGTTTCATCCTCCGTTTTTTTCTTTTTTGGGCGGCTCATGAGTTTAATCGAACGGAAGATATCCAACTCCTTGGGGTAAGCGTGCTCGTTTTCATCATAGTGCCGGGAGATGGGACGAAGCATGCTTTGAGCCATGCCGTGGACTCCGTTTTTGACATCCTTCATCTTCTGCGTTGTTTCAAGATTAATCATCTTTTTTCCTCCTATACCGTGGCCATGCCTTCAAGAATGGAAATGCCCCTGCCGTTTCGATAGTATCGCTCGACGGGGTTTTCTCTGATGTAACCATGTCCGCCCAGAATCTGCACACCATAATCGGTAATTTTCATTGTCATTTCACCGGTATACAATTTTGCCAGATAAGCTTCGCGCTTGGCGTCTCTGCCTGCCTCCAAAGCGGAGGCCGCCTTCCAGGTCATCAGTCTCATGGCATCCACCTCATAGGCCATTTCGGCAAGCATGAACGCGATAGACTGACGATAGGCAATCGGCTCGCCAAACTGCACCCGCTCTTTTGCATAATCCCGAGCATACTCAAACGACGCACGAGAGACCCCCGTGCCCAGAGCGGACAGGGCAATCCTTGTTTTCTGCAGAAATTTTGCATAGTCACATCCATTTTCCCCACCAAGGCGGTTATCGACGGACACCTCGCAGTTTTCCAGGATCACCGGATAGGTCTCTAAAGCATATAATCCAAGATTTTTCTCGCGCTCGCCGATTTTCAAACCCTGCTGATCACTTGCGACAATAAACAGCGCTGTTTTTCCTTCCGCATTTGCCGCCACCAGCAGATGACCTGCATCTTTTGCCATCGGCACAAAGCATTTCCTGCCGTTCAGAATGTATTTCCCATCCTCCTTTACGGCTCGTGTTTCCGGAAATGTTGCGTCGAACCGGAAGCGGGGTTCGTTGATGGCCACGGTACAGGCTTTATAAGCGGAAGAGCAGTAAGGAGGCA
>DAOLNX010000157.1:0-4055 GCA_035416785.1 Smithellaceae bacterium
TGCCATAAAAAGTGATGTCAAAAAGATGAAGAGATATAAGGCAGATTACCATGAGCATCGTAACCCCATACTATGCGATGAAAGTCATGAGCAAAGAAAATTTACGGAGCACTTTCAATTCATTGGATTGCATTTCTTCCAGGATGATTCATATTTTGATCTTGAAATTGGAACAAACACGCAAAAGATCCAGCCCGTGCCAGTTACTTCTATCGAATTTGATCATGCCTATATGATAAATCATGAAAATATTTATGAGGTATCGTCTGCATTTTTGAGCCAATGATAGATTTGTAATTCTTTAAAACATCAAAGCATCATTTGCAATTGGGGAGGTGTGCGATGGAGATGGATGGGAGCCTCATAGAGCGGGATTACTTGATTTTTGAAGAAGCCATCAAAACAAGTAAACTAATGAGGGATTATCCGCCGCGTTTTTTTCATAATTTCAAAAAGATTCTCTACGACATCGCGGCATGCGGGGCGTCATTGAATAATGGACTGGGGAATAAACCAGGTCAAAGGGAGAGCGCTATCAAAGTATTCGATGATCCTGAAATCACGATTACCCGTTGGCGTGCAATGCAACTGCCGCTGATGTTCCCTCCCAAAAACTCAGCAACTGAGTATTTGATGCGGAAAGATGTCTTTAATTACAATAATGAGTTCGGGAAAAAGCCGGGCCATTTTGAATGGTATTTGAATTTTGCGGATACCGATTTGTTCATGGGTTACGGTGGATCATTAATGGCTCAGGATGAACTTCAAGTAGCGGAGCACCCCGCGCTTGCATCCATAAGGGAAATGCTTCTAAATAAATCTGAAAAGGATCCTGACTTTGAACCATGCACCCGCGACATTAACGGAAACCCGACACCCTATCTTATCCGTGGGGTAGAAAGGCGCCTTTCCATCGCCATCAACGCAAACGCTAAGGAAGGCCGCCCTGATGGACTCTATGGCAATAAATTTGCATCTGTGTCCGAAGATGCAATCGGGAAGGCATGTAAGCCCATCATCCCACCGACAATAACACATCTCATTGCCATGGAAGCGCCTTCCCGCGGCAAGAACGAATACACATTGGCCCAGATAACGGACATCTTTACTACTGCATATACGGCTTTCATGGCTGCAAAACATGTGGGCTCACATTTTCTCCATGCGGACTCCATGAGAATTTTGGACACCCCTTCACGAATTCCTGAATCTGTAGTGACCATTCACACAGGTAATTGGGGAACGGGCGCTTACGGAGGAAATAAAATTATAATGGCTCTTTTGCAACTGGCTGCTGCCAGGGCTGCGTATATTGATCGCCTTGTCTATCACACCTTCTCCAATGAATATTCGATTGCTTATGAAGAAGCCCTTGATCTGCTGTCTCATAAGCTTATCCCCGGTAAAAAGCGGATAACAACCCCGTCATTTCTCAAGCAGGTTCAGGCTCTCAGATTCAAATGGGGTGTGTCTGACGGGAACTGAATATGGAGTAACCAGGAATGAAAGCAAAACTCATAGATATTGTAAATGACATGCATCAGGCAAGACACATTCCGGCTGCTTTTCTTAAAATGGTCAATCTGCAGGACAGGGTAAAATGACAAGGTATCACCAAGCCTGTAAGTATTCCTTTGTTTTGTATATTCAAGTCCGGCAGCACTTTCGGCAATGAATATCCGCTGGCTACCCGATTATTGGTCCTGTATTACGAGCGCATGAATCCGATGGGATGAATGCCGTCCTTCGCTATTTTGATGCGCTCTTCTTCCACCAGCGCCTGGATCATTTGCTCGTGAGTCACGCTTTTTTCTTCCATGATTGCAAAACGGTCGCGCACGATGCGAAAGTCTCCGGGCGTCAGATCATGAATCCTCAAAAGCATATTTTCTTGAGCTTTGCTCATCGTCGCCGAGCTTAACCCGGAAAGCAGCTTTTTATAAAAGATGATATTGCCTTCCGGTTTCAGAAAGCGGAATCCTATTTTGTGGTTGAACCGGCGGATGGACGCAGCATCCAGATCGGCAAAACGGTTGGTCGTGCAGATCAGAATTCCCCGAAATCTCTCCATCTGTGTCAAAAATTCATTGGTATGGCTGATTTCCCAGGAGCGCACCGCCCGTTCGCGGCTGAAAAGAAATGAATCCGCCTCGTCAATCACCAGCACAGATTCCATAGCTTCAGCCTGAGAAAAAATAAGGCTGATATTCTGCTCCGTTTCTCCCACATGAGGGGTGACAATATCACTGGCACGTTTAACCATCAGCTCTCTGTCAAGACGCTTGGCGATGTATCTGGCCAGTTCGCTCTTCCCGGTGCCGGGCGGTCCGTAAAAGAGAATATTAAAGTTTCTGACACTGCGGTTATTCGGTTCGCGCAGGCGGCGGTCAAAAGTATCCACCTGTTTCATAATAACCGGCAGATTTCCTTCAATGTTCAGGCCGTCGATGGAATAATTATCTTCAATCCTGTCGATGGTTTTGGGCCTCTCGCCGCCGTTTTGCAGCTTCAGATGAGCATCCAGATTCATCATCATTGTCTCTTTAAAGTCAGAACGATCAGCCGATGATGTTTCCAGGGCTTTGGTAACGGCCATATTGATAATGGCCACGCTGACCGGATAGCGCACAGTCAGCTTATTGATTTCATTGTCCTGGAAGTGGTTTCTCACACGGTGACAACGGAGCACAGATTCCCATAGCACGAACCGCTGCCGCCGTTTAAATGCCGGAAAATGGACGCTAAAGGCAAAACGGCGCAGCACGGAGCTTTCGATCTCTTCAATGCTGTTTGTGATCCAGATCATGCGGACACCCGGCTCTTCCAGAAGTTGATTGAGCCAGCCCTTGTCCTTTACCTGGCCTTCGGAGAGCCATGAATTCTGAGTATTAAGAAGACTGTCCGCTTCATCAATGATGATCAGAGAACCATCGCCGTCATTCGTCATATTCTGACATGCAATAATAGCCGCCCGGCGGTTTCGTGTATGATTCCATTCATCTGCGAGGACGGAATAGGCGGATATTTTCAATTTAGTTACCAAACCAAGGGCATAACTTGTTTTCCCCGTGCCCGGAGGTCCATAAAGCAGGATATGATTGGACGATGCCCGTTTGATTTTGAGAAGGTTCAGGATATTTTCGGTAATGCCGTGATCGATCAGATGATTTTCCAGCGGTATTGTTCTGCCGGTAAAGCAGACAAAGTCCTTCTTTTTCAGCACATCGTTTAATGGTTTCTGGAAAAATTCCACATAATCATCATTCAAATTGAATGAATGGTTGCTAAATTCAAAAAACCCAATCCGTGCCAGCGTACCGGAGAAAATCCGGTTGAGTTCCGAGTCGGATATTTGCAGCATCACCTTCAGATAACGCCTGCCGAAAATATCCTGGCAGCGCAGGTGATCGACAAAATAACTCTCGGCTATCTCCCAAACTGCATTGATGTAGAATAATACGGCAAAAGTCTTTTCCGTAGAGGATAAAGCAAACATTTTAGCCAGTGCGTCGAGTTTCTTCTCCATTTCGCTTTTCCCGGCATAGGCCAGAGATTTATCGCGTTTTGCCAGAGCGTCTCGACTGATCGATATAAACTCTTTCTGGGCCTTCTTCCCGGCAGATCTGATCATCTGGTAGATGGCATCTGAAACGTCATCCCGATCAGACATTTCATCATCCGGATCAAACAGAATTCCGTTTTGCCGTGTAATTGTCGTTTTGTTCCTGAGCGCTTTTTCGACCCCGGAGATGTTCTGCCCCAAAACATACTTCAGCATTCCAATCGTATCGCTGTCCACCAAGGGATAGACGGCAAGCAGGCGCTCCAGATAATTGGCGCACTGGCGCAGGACAAAGCGTTCATTCTTGTCGGGATTGCCATGAATTGGCTGATGGTGATCGATGCGCCTGTGTTTTCTGGAAAACATATGATTCATCCTTTCCTTAATGCTGTGCGATGCTCAAACTAGAAGCACGCACTTTTGGATAAATCATAACACCGGATCGTTCCATATGGCGGCATGAATATGGATTATTTTATTCTATTGATTTTTA
>DAOLNX010000158.1:0-3892 GCA_035416785.1 Smithellaceae bacterium
CGTGTCCTAGGCCTCTAGACGATGGGGACGTCCTGTGCCTAATGCTCTTGAATTTGAACCTCTATATTTTTCATTCGGGAATGTCAAGCACTGCTTTTCATTTTTTTCGTCAGGAATCATTCCTGACTTCCAGAATCATCATTCCATTTGAAAAAGCCATGGCTTCATGATATTGCGCTTACGGATTTTGATAGGACAATGTCGCGGTCACCGCAACAATTCGTTTGCGCTCCACGAACCGGAAGAAGTTTGCTTCCCCACAGCCAGAAACGCAATTTTTGAGTGATTCAGGAACTTCTCAACCATGAAACAAGTCAAAGCAAACTCACAAAGCTCTTCTTTCGCTCCCCTAACCATCGAAAGCATTCTGAAAAATATCAAAACGCCGGCCAAGGGAATAAAGACTCCGCTTTCCGAATTCATCCTGATTCCCGCAGCCCATCTCTCCGAAACGCAAAAATCGCACCTGCTGTCTCTCGGCATCAGCATCAAGCGTCAGGACGATGTTTTGCTGCGCCTGACACAATTAGAAAAAGAAAACCGTCATTTAAAATCTTTGAGTATCACCGATGAATTAACCGGACTCTACAACAAGCGTTTTTTTAACCGGCAATTAACCATTGAAATCGCACGCACTCAGAGGACGGGAGAGTCTTTCTGTCTGATTTTCATCGATCTGGACAATTTTAAAACCGTGAACGACACGCTGGGGCATACGCGAGGCGACGAGTTTCTGGTCAAAATCTGTGCGGGAATCAATCAACAGGTTCGTCCCACAGACTTCGCCTGCCGCTTTGGCGGGGACGAATTTTCCGTGATCCTTCCCGCGACCTCTTTGCGGGACGGCATTGCCATTGCCGAGCGCTGGCATCATTTCATCCTACAAATCGCCAACAGCATGAACATGCCCGTATCGTCCTCGATCGGCGTTGATGAGTTCAACGCCTCGTGCAGACTTGACGCAAAAGAATTTTTGCATCAGGTTGATCAATTATTGTATAAAGCAAAGAAATCGGGAAAAGGAAAAGTGGTTCACCCGGACATCGACATGCCGGAATCCCACGCGGTGACCTGGGAGGAAAAGAAACTTTTGTACCATATCTTTCAACCTTCGGCGTCCCAATCACCGTCCCGAAAGAAGGGCAGAGGAAAAAATTGAACTCAAAACCCAAAACCCTGATTGCCTCTCTGACCAGCGGAAAAGGCGGTGTCGGCAAAACCTTCGTGACCACCAACCTTGCAGCCACGCTGGCTCGACAAGGCAAGAAAGTTCTTGTTGTGGATTGCGACCTGGGACTTGCCAATATTGATATCATGCTGGGCATTAATCCCACTCTGACCCTTAAAGACGTGGTATTCGGTAATTTACACCTCCGGGATGTGATTCTGCCAACGGCAGGAGGTTTTGACTTGATTCCCGCAAGCTCCGGCATTCGCGAAATGGCTCAGCTTCTCTTTGAGAAAATTAGAACCATTAAGGAGATGCTGATGGAGATAGAAGGCTATGACGTCATTTTATTGGATACAGGAGCAGGCATTGCCGAAACTGTTTTGCAATTCAATTTGCTTGCCCAGCGGAATCTGCTGGTGCTCAATCGTGAGTTGACCAGCCTCACCGATGCCTATGCCATGGTCAAGGTCATGTACCAGGTATTTGGACAACAATCTTTTTCCATTATCACCAACAATGTTTCGGACCATCGCGAAGGAGCGTCGATTTTTACCAACATCGACACCATCAGCAAACGCTTTCTGGGTTTTTCCCTGACTTGGCTGGGAAGTATCCGTCAGGATGACATGATTCCGAAAACCATTTTAAGACAGGAAATTCCCGTCTGCAAGTTTCCCCGCTCGCGCGTCGCCGCCGATTTTATCGGCGTCAGCAAAACGCTTTTGACAGGAGCCAGCACCGCCAGGTAAAAAAGTTTATCACAAAACCCTTGCAGCCGGACTCAAAAATTTTCAGCCAGGTTGGAAAAGCCTCTCCAAGTCTGCCCTGTAAAGTCTGTATTGCTCCGGCGATAAAATATTCTGAAGATTGTCCTGGTTTTGTTTTTGTGCCAGCGCGGTCAGCTTTTCATCCGGTAAGAACATGAATACCGCACAGTTAGATTCTTTGGCACGCTCATAACGCCACACATAAAGTTTTTTGAACAATTCTTTCTGATCATGAGCAAGCGCATGGTATCCTTTAATCTTTACATAACCACGACGGTCAAATTCCCGTTCCTGCCAATTGGCGGCAGCGATTTTCGCAAACGCTTCATTTGCCTGGCCATCCAATCTCTTTTCATGTAAAAATTTTTTCTGACGTTCATAAAGTGCCGGTAGCAACGTTACATCCTGGACAGCATATTCCAATTGCTCTGCCAACAGTGGGCGAGCGTCCCAGCGCGACCTCTGCATTTTTTTGCTCTTCTTGAGTTCTACCCCAAGGAATTCCTTAATGATTTTATCAAGCGAAAGCTGACGGAATCCCAAGAGCATCGCCGCGCGGTGCGTATCAAAAATATTACAGAATTCAAAACCATAGTCTCTTTTTAACAGACGAACATCATTGTCCGCCGCGTGCAGAATTTTCACAACGGAACGGTTTTGAAAGGGTTCGGCCAGGAAAGACAGGTCCAGATTTGCCGTCGCATCCAGAACATAAGTCACAGAAGGAATATAAATCTGAATCAGGCAGAGTTTTTCTCTGAAGTAACGGAAAGAATCATATTCCGTATCAATGCCCAATATCCCTGCCTGACGCAAATGATCAGCGGCTCGCTTTGCAGCTTTGGGCGTATCCACCAGCAGCCAATTCGCATTCATGTGAAGCACCTTAACTGAAACAATGATGAAATACCACAAAAATGATACAGAAAGAAAGAATTGTTCCAACATCTTGCCAGTCTGTCTCCCTGATGCAAGATTTTGGCAAGGTGAGAGAAACAAGCGGCAGGTTTTTCCTGATGCATGGTGCTTTACAAAACCGCAAAATATGCTACGGTACATTCCTGTTTGAAATCATTCATGAATCTGCAGGAACGAACCATCATGTGTAAACGGAAACTGCTTCTGATTCTGATCCTGGCAATACTTTTGGGAGGTTGCGACATGCAAAATCGATTTCTTTATTTTCCGAATAACGACCGTCCGTCTGCAAGTCAACTGACCGCGGAACGTATGGATTTCTGGCAATCTCGGAACGTTGATTATCAGGGATTGATCTTGACGGAAAACACGTCTGCCCCCCAAGGTACCATCTTGATTTTCCACGGCAACGGCGGCACGGCGCTTGACAGAGCATTTTATCTGTCTCCTCTGACCAATTTGGGATTTCGGGTCATTCTGGCCGAATATCCTCAATACGGAGGCCGTCCGGGAAAAGTCGGAGAAAAACCATTTGTTACCGATGGCCTGGAAACGGTTCGTCTGGCTCACGAACAATATGGCCCCCCCATCTACCTTCTGGGTGAATCTCTGGGTTGTGGCGTAGCTGCCGCAATTGCCAAACAAACAACCACTCCCATCGCCGGAATCATCCTCATAACCCCTTGGGACACTCTGGCCGCTGTCGCCAGGTCTTTGTTCCCCTACCTTCCGGTAACATTTTTTCTGACCGATAAATACGATAGTGTACGCAACCTCCAGTCTTTTGAAAGGAAAATTGCCATTATCGGGGCGGAACACGACGAAATTCTCCCCATTCGACACGCCCACGCTTTATACACTTCGCTTCCTCAAGGAAAAAAACGGATGTGGATTATCAAAGGGGCAACCCACAACGATTGGCCCTATTTCGTCAATTCGTCCCTGTGGCGGGAAATGATCGACTTTGTAAAAATCAGCAATTGATCAGGAGGGAATCTGCATTCCCAAAAGCTTTATGGAATCACTAAACAAGACG
>DAOLNX010000159.1:0-3869 GCA_035416785.1 Smithellaceae bacterium
GGAGGCAAAGCCTCCAACCCGACGGCGCCGGAACGGAAAAAGCCCCATGAAAATCCTGATTCTGCACAGCGAAGTTCCGGCGGACGCAGGCGAAGACGAACTCGATTGCCTGACGCAGGCGGCGGCCGTCGGCGAAGCAGTCCTCGCGCTGGGCTGCCGGCCGGAAACGCTCCCGTTCGGAATGGATCTGCGCGCCAACATCGACCGCATTCGCGAGCGGCAGCCGGACGTGGTCTTCAACCTGGTGGAGACGCTTGCCGGGCAAGGCAGTCTGAATTATGTCGCGACCGCGCTTCTGGACGTTTTGCGCATGCCCTACACGGGATGCCGGACCGAAGCCATGTTCATCACCTCCAACAAGCCGCTCGCCAAAAAAATCCTGCAGCAAAACGGCATTGCCACACCGCCCTGGATGACGGCGGACGTGGACGAACGAGGATCAGAGCCACATGGCACATATCTTCTCAAGCCCTGCTGGGAAGACGCCTCGGTCGGTCTCGACAGCGGGGCCATCGTGCAGATGCAAAATCCTCAAACCCTTCGGGACGCGCTGCGGAAGCGCCAGATCGCGCTCGGCCTGGACTGCTTTGCCGAAGCCTACATTGACGGGCGTGAGTTCAATATTGCGCTTTTGGCTTCCGCTCAGGAAGTTCTGGTGCTGCCGCCCGCGGAAATTCTTTTTGTGGACTATCCGCAGGATAAACCAAAAGTGCTTGATTACCGCGCCAAGTGGGTTGAGAATTCCTTTGAATACGACCACACCGTCCGCTCGCTCACCCTCGCGCCGCAGGATGGAAGCCTCGCTGAACGACTGCGGGACATCGCCCTTCGGTGCTGGCGCCTGTTCGGGCTTCGCGGGTATGCGCGCGTGGATTTCCGCGTGGATGAACAGGGCGTTCCCTGGGTGCTGGAAATCAACGCCAACCCCTGCCTCTCGCCGGATGCAGGCTTTGCCGCCGCGCTGGATTTTGCGGGCATGGAATACGCCGTCGCCATCGACGCCATCCTTCAAGACGCCTTTAAACCGTAAACAGGGGGGAACGATTTTTTGAAAACGACCGCCTACCGGCAGAACATTCGGCCGTCCGACCCGGACGCGATTTCAGAAATTGTGAAGGGAAGCGGCTTTTTTTCCGCAGCGGAAGAGGCGCTGGCCCGTGAACTGGCCGAGGAGAAGCTGGAGCAGGGTGAAAAGAGCTCCTATCAGTTTTTGTTTGCCGAAGAAGACGGACTGGTCGTCGGGTACACCTGCTGCGGACTGATCCCGGCCACCGCCGGCAGTTACGACCTTTACTGGATCGCCGTGGCGCAATCCCTGAGGGGCGGCGGAACCGGCTCACGTCTTTTGGAGAAAACCGAAGAGATGGTCCGGAATCAGGGAGGAAGGAAAATTTACGCGGAAACATCTTCCCGCCCGCAATACAAGCCAACCCGTCATTTTTATGAAAAATGCGGCTATGTTCCGGAAGCGTTTCTCAGGGATTTCTATTCCCCCGGCGACAGTAAAATTATTTACGCTAAAACCCTTATATAACAGGTCTTAACGCCTTTCCCGCCCCGCGTCCGTACGATAAAATCTTGCAATTTCCACGATAATTCGCTAGAGCACTTCTGGCTTTTGGATCACCCCAACCGCCCATCGCAGGAAAAAAGGGGAATTTGTTTATGCGCCTGTTTCCGAAGGAAGAAAATTTCTTTGAATATTTTGAAGAACTGGCCAATAAAATTGAAGAAGGCGGTCAGTTTTTCCTCGAAATGACCAAAAACCGGGACTATACCGAAGCCAAAGTCGCCCGGCTTAAGGAACTGGAGCATGAAGCGGATGTCATTACGCACAGAACATACGAAAGAATGCACAAAACCTTCCTGACGCCCATCGACCGTGAAGATATTTACGCGCTGGTAAACAAGATGGACAGCATTATGGACGTCATCGAGGCCACCGCCATCCGCATCCACATGTATAAAGTAAAGAAACCGGATGACGAAATCATCAAACAGGCGGAAATTCTCTTTCAGGCCATCAAAAAAATCAAAGAAATCGTTCATGGTCTGCGAGACATGAAAAACTCCAAAATGATTCTGGACGGCTGTGTGGAGATCAACACCCTTGAAAATGCCGGCGACGTCGTTTTAAGGACCATCATCACCAATCTCTTCATCAAAGAACAGGACGCCATTGAGCTGATTAAATGGAAGGAAATCTTTGAGCGCATTGAAGAAGCGCTTGATGTTTGTGAAGACGTCTCCAACACCGTGGAAGGGATCGTCCTGAAACATGCTTGATTCAATGGCATTTGTTATTTTTCTTGTTGCTGTTGCCCTTGTTTTCGATTTCATTAATGGTTTTCATGATTCCTCCAATTCCATTTCAACCATTGTTTCCACCAGAGTCCTTACCCCCAAACAGGCCGTCATATGGGCCGCATTTTTTAATTTTAGCGCCGCATTTTTCATAGGCACCGCAGTCGCTCACACGATTGGCAAGGGCATTATCAATATCAATGTTATTGACAATCTAATTATTCTTTCCGCGCTGGGCGGCGCCATTGCCTGGAATCTCATTACATGGTATTTTGGTTTGCCGAGCAGTTCTTCTCACGCTCTGATTGGCGGTCTCATCGGCGCAGGCATCGCCAAAGGCGGCATCGGCACACTGGTGTGGTCCGGTATCCTCAAAACAACCGCTTTCATTGTCTTATCACCTTCCATTGGTTTGATTCTTGGTTTTATCTTCATGGTTTTGTCCATGAATCTTAACCGGAATTCCAACATTGCCAAAACAGACAAGCTCTACCGAAAATTGCAGCTGGCCTCATCGGCAATTTATTCGCTGGGTCACGGCATGAATGATGCGCAAAAAACAATTGGTATCATTGCCATTGTTCTTTATAGCAAAGGTTTGATCAGTTCGAGTTTTAACATTCCCTACTGGATCATTATTATGTGCTACTCCGTCATCGCGCTGGGGACTATGTTCGGCGGTTGGCGGATTGTGAAAACCATGGGAACCAAAATTACGAAACTTCAGCCGATTGGCGGTTTCAGCGCAGAAGCCGCGGCTGCCTGCGCGATTATCGGTTCTTCCATTGCGGGTATTCCGGTCAGCACAACACACACGATCGCGGGAGCCATTGTCGGCGTCGGCGCCACGAAAAGACTTTCTGCCGTTCGTTGGGGTGTGGCTGGAAATATCATCTGGGCCTGGGTATTGACCATCCCCATTGCCGCTGCCATCTCCGCCACCTTGTATCTTTCTCTGCAATATTTCATTTTTCAATAATCAACCACCTCGCGGCAAGCTGCGCAGAATGAACGCCCGTTCCGCAACAAGGGATTCCCCTATCCTGGGTTATCCGCCCCCAGGGAAAATAGTATTGATAATTTTTGTTTTTTCCCGTAAATCTTCCACAATAATTTAAAAATGTTTTATTTTGGGAGAATCGCCGATGCCGGAAAAACAACTGCCTTTTACCCATAAACAACTGTCCGCCATTCTTGAAAAATATCCGACGCCCTTTCATCTTTACGACGAAAAGGCCATTCGGAACAACGCCCGCGCCTTTGCCAAAGCCTTTTCCTGGAACCGGGGCTTCAAGGAATTTTTTGCCGTCAAGGCCTGTCCCAATCCCTACATCATGAAAATCCTTCACGCCGAGGGATTCGGCGCGGACTGCAGCTCCATGGCGGAACTGCTGCTGGCGCAAAAAACCGGCATCACCGGTGAAGACATCATGTTTTCTTCCAACGACACGCCGGCCGCCGAATTTGTCCAGGCCCGGAAACTCAAGGCAACCATCAACCTGGACGACATCTCGCACATTGATTTTCTGGAAAAACACGCCGGACTTCCGGACCTGATCTGCTGC
>DAOLNX010000160.1:0-3811 GCA_035416785.1 Smithellaceae bacterium
AAAGTGAGCATGCCAAATTATTGACGAATATCCAACGTTACGAATGATAATCATTAGAAGATGATTGCTTTTTGCCGGTAATTTTTGTAAATTTTAGTAAATATCTAAACGAGAAGGTATTTCTATGCATACAACGTTTTCCAGAGTCATTCTGGCCCTGCTTGCCCTCTCCGTAGTATTTCCGTCGCTATTGCCCGCTGCCACCGAAAGGCGGACGGCCCTGGTCATCGGTAACGGCGCATACACCTCTGGTCCCTTGAAGAATCCCGTGAACGATGCCCAAGACATGGCCGCGGCATTAAAAAAAACAGGGTTTTCCGTGACGTTGAAGAAGAATGCCAATCATCGGGAGATGATGGAGTCTATAGAGGACTTTGGCAATGATTTAAAAAGAGGCGGTGTAGGTCTGTTCTATTATGCCGGTCATGGCGTTCAGCTGGGTGGTGTTAACTACCTTCTCCCTATCGGTGCCCGTATCAATAAAGAAGGAGACATTAGATACGAGGCAATAGATGCAGGCCGGGTGCTTACCGAGATGGAAAATGCCAACAATGGCCTCAACATCGTCGTCCTTGACGCCTGCCGGGATAACCCCTACGGGAAAACTTTTCGTAGCGCCTCTCGTGGTCTTGCCATAGTGACCAATGCACCGACAGGTACTTTCATTTCCTATTCCACTGGTGCCGGTCAGGTGGCAAGAGATGGAACAGGAAGAAACAGCCCCTACACGAAGGCTCTCCTTGAAAACATTTCCAAACCGGGACTCACGATCAACGAAGTCTTTATGAGTGTTCGCAGCAAGGTCAAACGTGCAACAGGGCAGGTGCCTTGGGAACTATCTTCTTTGGAGGGCAATTTCTTTTTCATTCCCAGTAAAGGCGCAAGCGCAAAAGTCAGGGATGACGCATCATCTTCTGCCCCGGCAGTCACAGATGAGCTCGATGAGGAGAACCGGAAGCTGGAGGCGGATGAGCGCCGACTGGAGGAAGAGAGAGCCGCGTTTGCCAGAAAGAAAGCCCTTGATGAGAAAAGACAAAAGATAGCCGAAGAAAAAGAACGTTTAGAAGCGGAGAAGGAAGCAGCTCGTCAGGCGGAGTTGGAGCGGAAGCGGGCAAAAAAGATCCTCGCCATGGCGCCGCGTCCTTCCGTATCCACTGCTCAAGAGATCAGGCGCGATGGCCGTTTTATTGCCTATAGCAACGGAACAGTTCTGGATACAAGCACAAACCTGATGTGGGCGGCGAAAGATAACGGCTCAAATATTAACTGGCAGGATGCTAAAAGCTATTGCGAGAATTACCGTGGCGGCGGATATTCGGACTGGCGGATGCCCACGCAGGATGAACTGGCGGGATTGTATGATCAATCGTTAACTGGTTATACGCAGGAATGTTGTTCGACATGTAATAAAGTAAAAATAACAGATTTGATCCATCTGACTTGTTGTTGTCCCTGGGCGTCAGAGACACGCGGTTCCGACGCCGCCTTCTTCCATTTCTGATACGTATAGCGGTACTGGACTCCCCAGTCCCACGTCTACGACTACCGCGCTTTGCCGGTGCGGTCGGGCAAATAGGTTATTTTATCATTTGGTCATTTGATTATTTTCTTTTAGGTGCAGGGCGAAGCCCTGCTCGCTACAAATTTTGGAAATCCATATTTTCGGGTGGCCATAATGGCCCAATATGAACACTTGCCCATCTACCGGGATGCCTTCAAGTTTCTGATTTATTCCGAAACGATTGTGCAACATTTTGCCCGGTATCACAAATACACGCACGGGACTGATCTGCGGGATACTGCCAGGGAGGTCATCAAGCTGATCATCCGGGCCAATAACCTGTCGGATAAGGAACAGACACTGGAAGAATTGCGCGTGAAGATCGAGGAGCTGAAAGTTATTATCCGCATCTGCAAGGAGGTCAAGGCTTTCAACAATTTCCATTCGTTTGAAACTTCGATCAACCAGGTGACGGATATCAGCAAACAGACGGAAGGGTGGCTGAAAAGTGTGAGGAAAAAGCGTCAGGGACAGAATCCGTGAGCCGAGGGCGCAAGCATAGGCAAACGGAGCGAGCCGAGGCAGTCTATTTGGGTCTCCTTCGCCCACGTGGCATAAGAATACAGGGCCTCCTACCCTTTGCGGGATGGGCGCCCGGTGGCGGATGCAAATCCGAAGAAGTAAGGGGACATGCGGTTCCGACGCCGCCAACTTCAATTTCAAAAACGGCAAGCGGAACTGGAATCACCAGTCCAACGACAACAACAACCGCGCTTTGCCGGTGCGGTCGGGCAAATGGACGACGCTGAACTATTTTCGATGAAAAATCTTTACCAGGCTTATGGCAACTGCCGGCGCACCAAGCGTGGCAGCCGGACAGCCCTTCAGTTTGAGCTACACGCCGAGGAAAACCTCATCAAACTGCAAGAAGAACTGAAGACCCGCACATACAGCCCCCTTCCTTCCACCTGCTTTGTCACGGAAAGCCCGAAACCACGGGAAATCTTCGCCGCCCACTTCCGGGACAGGATTGTTCACCATTTACTTGTCGGCTATCTGGAGCCGCGCTGGGAGCGGCAATTCATCCATGACAGTTACGCCTGCCGCAAGGGAAAGGGCACACATGCCGCCGTTTTGCGTCTCCAGCAATTCATGCGAAAAGTTAGTCATAACAGTTCAATGCCGGCTTTCTATCTGCACCTGGACATCCGGTCATTTTTTGTTTCCATCGACAAGCAAATTCTTTATGACATGCTTTGCCGCAGTGAAAAAAATCCGGAAATGGCTTGGCTGATCGGGGTCGTCATTTTCAACAACCCGGCGGAAAACCCGATTAAAAAGGGGCAGCTTTCCCTGTTTGAGGAAATCCCGAAGCACAAATCCCTTTTTTATACCGAGGGGCGCACCGGGCTGCCCATCGGGAATTACACCAGTCAGTTTTTTGCCAATGTTTACCTCAACGAACTGGATCAGTTTGTGAAACACCGGCTGAAATGCCGGTATTACCTGCGCTATGTGGATGATTTAGTGCTTCTGGGGAACGACAGAAATGAATTGCAGGTTTGGGAAACTGCAATTAAAGAATTTTTGACGGCTCGTTTGCGTCTGGAATTAAACAGGAATGTCCGCAGATTGGCATCAATTCATACCGGCTGCAATTTTCTGGGCTATATCGTCCGACCCACGCATCTGACCGTGCGCAGACGGGTGGTTAACAACCTCAAAACTAAGATTATCCAATATCAATCCCGGCTTGCCTATCGATGGAACGATTTTGCTGTTTTCAAGCATGAAGAGAAACAGGTCAGCAAGCTCTATTCAGTGATTGCCTCTTATTTAGGACAATTCGTTCACGCCTCTACCCACCGGCTGGTCTGTTCACTGTTTCAACGCTATTGGGTTTTGAACAGATATTTTGTCATGGACGGTAAGGTCTTAAAACGTCTGGATCAACTACACCGCTTTCACACTCTTTCCGGTCAATATCGCTGGTTTTGCTGGAGGTATTTCCAGAGTATCATCTTCTTCCAGGTGGGCCGATATTTTGAATTTTACGGTCGTCAGGGGAAGATAGCACAGGACTTTTTACATTTACGGCCTGGTAAGTCCAGGCTGCGGCTTGGAGTAAGAACAGGTTTCCCCGTTGATCAGCTGGAAAAATATATCCGCATGGCTTTGACAATATGGCATCAGGTTGTCTTAATAAGACAGACAGGCAGAGTCAGCGGATATGTGATGGAAAGACGAGTCCATTCAACCTAAAAACGGCAGTTGAGCTTCTTGCTAAACGGATAGATATTTGAAATAATA
>DAOLNX010000161.1:0-3781 GCA_035416785.1 Smithellaceae bacterium
GCGTCGCCGTATCGCTGGTTGTTCCAACCTCTGTCCGCGAAACAGTCCCCACCGCATTGACCATGCCGCCGGCAAAAGCCGCGTCATTCAAGTTGGAACTGCTCAAAATGCCAATCGTCGATCCATTCTTATACAAAGCAGTGAAAAGTCCCCGCCAGGAACCGGGAATGCCCGCCAGATACCCTTCATAAGCGCTTCCGTCAAACAGCGTGGCTTCCGCTCCATTTAAATAAGAGATAAAAATCCCAGTATCTGCTGACGCGTTAAAGTTGATCGCCGGAAAAACTCCCGACAGAACTCCCTGCACACCGCCCACAGTCACATTTTGCGCCATATCGCTAACATTCCAAACGTTCTGATTGTAATCCACGGGCCGGGACACATTGCCGTATTGATCAAATGCACGAATCTGGAGAATGTTTTTTCCCAACACAGCCAAAATGCGCAGCATGTTTCCCTCGACAGGAATCCATGTTCCGGAATTGTTGAGTTGATATTCATACTTGACATCTGTCGTATTGGAAACCAAGTTAAACGTGGCAGCATTTGCCTTTGTCGGATCCACAACGTCCGTTGTCACATTCAAATTATAAAACGCCCATAACTTTTGAGCATAGTTTTCTGCTTTTGTAACATTGCCATTGGCATCCTTCGCACGGAATAAAATATGGTTGTTCCCGGCGGCAAACGAGGAATCAGCCAAAGTCAGCGCGTTTCCCGCAATCTTCTGCCAGCCCGTATTGTTCAGGTTGTATTCGAAGGTCACTTGAGTCTTGGAGTCCGAAGATAAGGTAAAAATCGCCGTGGTGTCTTTTGTCGGTGAAACCGTGGTTGTTTCCATGAGGACGGACGGAAAGGTTGTAACCACTGGTGTAACCGGAACCACCGGTGTCGGCTCGACCACCGGCTCCGGCGCATGGGTGGAAACGATTTTCCCCGCGTCTCCTCCCAATTCCGTCCCGACCGGAGCACCACCCAACTGGGTTCCGCTTGCAGGAGGCGGCTCTGATGAAGTGTCGCCTTCCTGGGTTTGGGTAGACGCACCGTTTTTTCCGGAAGATCCGCCGCCCGCTGCCGCCGGCCCTTTCCCCTCTTCACTTTTTTTGGCTTCTTTTTTCTTTTCCGCGAGGTTTGTATCCTGGAAGAATTTATTGGTTTCTCCTTGCGTCGCACTTCTGGCGCGGGGAGGTATGTTGGCATTGGAAACCGTCATAAAAATTCCGGGGGTAATATTTCTTCTGTCACCGGGCCGGCCTTTGCTGTACATGTAGCCCGAACCTTCGGTAAACAGACTGCCGGCAAGACCGTTTTCATAGGAATTGAAAAAAGTCGTGCCGCGCACTCCGCAGACCGAGGTTGGCGTGTGAACTTCATATTGCGAATCGCCTTTTCCGCTAAAAAGCCTGGCGGATGCGGTAACCACATTCTGAATTTTGCCTCGAAAAAGGCTTAAAATGGTTTTCCTGCTGTTTTGATGCAGGTTGAATGTCGTCACCTGAAGACGGGTGTTGGGCGCCAGACGGGCAATGCTGCCGTCAATCCATGTAATTTCGCATTTGGAAGCGCTTTTCGTCCGGATAATATCCCCGACGTGGACCGTATCGCCAATCAGCAGCGGTTTCAGCAACTGGCCGGTGGAAGTAATGTCCACCTTCCCTTCAAGATTGGTTACCTTGCCGGCGGGCGCGGCCTGAACAGCCACCGCCCAAACGGAAAGAATCAACATCATCACGATAAAGGATGTCAGTTTTAATTTCATAAGTCACTCCTTTAATGAGTCATGTTCAAAAATCTTTTAATACCGGAACTCAAAGCCTGCCATATATATTTCCCGGGTATATGCGTTATAGGGAATGTTGGAATCCACCCCCGTTGCGCTCATCTGGCAAATCAGACTGGCATACTTCCAGAACGCCCAGTTCAGACCGATGGACCCGTTGTAGGTGACATCTCTTCTTCGAGTCGGCGGCGACACCGCGCCGGCCTTTATGTCAAAATAGGTTTGATCATATAAATAATCCTGAATAAAAACACCGCCCGTCAATTGGAGGCTGACGGGACCGAAACGCTCCGCCTGGCTTTGGGGCAGAAGCGGAATGCTGATGTTGCCGGTCAGCCTTGTACCCCGATTGGTCCACCAGGAGCCGTCGGCGTTATCCTCGTTATATTCAGCGCGTAAATTGAAAAAGCCGTTGGGCATATAAAGCCAGATCCAGCTGACATACGCCTTCAAGCCTTCCGTGTCTCTGACATTGTCCCTGCCGGTGTATTTCTGATGGTCATAATCCTTCTTTTCATAGCCGGCATAAAGTTCCACAATATTGCTTTCATTGACCAAGAAACGAATGGAAGGGCCGAAGCTGTAAAAATCCAGATATTTCTTGTAACCGGCGGAGGAATCAACTGCTGGTACAAGGTCTTCGTCCGTGCGCAGCAGATAATTCGTATAGCCGGCATTGAAATTGACGGCAACATCGCCGAAATTATATCCTGGAGCAATGGAAATCGAATTGGCCAGAGAATCGTGAGAATGGGTGTGCTTTGAATTCACCAAAGACGCCAGCGTATAAGAGGCATTGAAAAGCCAGGGGCCTTCGATTCTGGGAGTATAGTCCAGCCGGGCAGATGAAGTGAGCGTAAAAGCTTTTTCATCGTCCAGGCCCGCACTGTAAAGATTTTCTTTGGGCTTGGAAATCATGTTGGTATCATATCCGCCAAATGCGCTGAGCGTCAGGCGCAGAGGTTTGTGCGTTTTGATGGCCGTGTCCACGATGTCCTGATACTGCCTGGCATATCCGGCCAGGTCCGAAACGGGGTTCTGCGTAATGGACAAATTCAAGCTCTCCTTTGCCTTGCTCAATTTGCCGTCCTTCATGTATGCCATGCCGATTTGAAAATCCGCGGATTGCGCAAAAGACGGGTCCAGTTTTTTCGATCTTTCAAATGCGGCGACAGCCTGCATGTTCTGATTTTCTTTCAGAAGGACCAATCCTTCCAGAAAAGCGATTTTGGCCGGAAGAATCTCCTCTTTTTTCGCCGTGTCAATATAGGCTTTGGCTTCTTCAAGCTTGTTTTGCTGGTACAAAACATCAATCAATTCCACACAGGCTTCTTTGATCTGTGGAGTCAGAGAAATAGCGTCGCGGAGATGCTTTTCCGCGGAAGAAAAATCATTGGTGCGCTTATACGCCATGCCCAAAACAAAAGCCGCCATGGAGGACGTCGCATCAGACTGCCTGACTTTGGTCAACGTCTCAATGGCTTCTTCCAGATTTTCCTCCTGATATTGTTTGATACCTTCATCCAGAAGAGGATTTGCCGTCTGGGAAAAAGCCGGGACATTCAGGACCATACTCAAGAGAAAAATACTCACGGTCAAAACCAATTTCTTCATTGCAATTCTCCTCCGGAAAGAAATTCATTGCTTCTCGTAGTTTTCGACAAAACAACACAAAAATTTTTCAATTATCGTGATTATCTCTCTTTCGTACAATGTTTGTCAATGGATAAAATGGCAGGAGGAAAATTATATTATCTATAAATATCAAACACTTATAATATTATCCTGACCGATACCGAACCGACGGCCCGGCAGGATAATCATGCGGTTTTACGGCGCCAAAGACTCGAACCACATTTTTCATGCAGTGCGTTCAGATGTGCGTGTCATCATGCAAATTTATTTTTCGCGTTGTTTGCTTTACCGCACAATACAGCCGGAATCCGGTTTTTTGGAGCCATCCTTATTGCCGCCCGACGTGTCTCCACCCACAACGGCAGG
>DAOLNX010000162.1:0-3765 GCA_035416785.1 Smithellaceae bacterium
CAATTGCTGGAAATTCATTAAAAAATTCTTTTTCGTATCTCTTGAAAGAGCTTTCACATAAAGAGGTTCTTCACTGTCACTATCTACTGCTCTAGACGCCTTTACTTCAATAGTGATTCCATCAAGCCAAAAATCATACTCTCCTGCATAGTTTGGATCTAATTTTTTCGACGGCATTTTTAACTTTGCGCACTTCCCGTGCACATATGTTTGGGCAAACTTCTCGCCAAAACCTCTTGGTGCGGAAATCTCAAAAATCCACAAATTCGGATTCTCGCTTATGTATTCAGACCTTATCTCAAGGTATTGATCATAAGTAAGGCCGCCTTTGTCAATTAGACTGCATATCAGATGTTCATATTTATTAAATGGAAATACAGAGCGATCTTTCTCAACCAATTCTAAAACTTCATTTAAATCATACTCTGTGCCGCTGAATGATGTGATGATTCTATCTTTTAATTCTGAAAGCTCCACATTCAGTCCTCACAATGTTGATGGAATCCAGATATTCTGGCTCTTTAAAGGTGTTGCTAGAAAGAAATTGATCGTGAATAGGTAGCAGCTCCAAATCTCCCCTCAAAATCTTATGGGTGTTGAAAATTTTTCCGAACACCCAATTCATGAAATCGCTATTGAATAGGTCACAAATGGTTTTCATTGAAACGGGAAAACCATCTTCAGTTATAAGTAAATTTGCGCTGTTCATAACGAACCTGGAATCCGTGTTATTTGTTGCAAACAAAAAATGGAGAAAGTTGCAAAACAAAAATCCATAAAGTTGCAATTGGAAAATCCATAAAGTTGCAAACCCTGTTGCATGCATAAAGCGTCCCATCATAGGCCCTTGTATCCGAATAAATGGTACGAGGAGGAGAGGAGTATGCTTACGATGGATAAGATACAAGAGGTTAGATTTCGGTTTTTTTTCAAAGGTGAAAAGATTTCGCAGATTTCATCTGATATGGATTTGGACTGGAAGACGGTGCGGAAATACGTTGACAAAGCTGACTTTAACGATCGTTTGGTTAAGCCTGCCTTAGAAAGGCATTTTTTCCCCAAGCTGGATCCTTTCAAAGCGACCATTGACCAATGGCTTGAATGTGACAAGAATGCTCCCCGGAAGCAGCGCCATACTGCCCGGAGGGTATTCAATCGTCTCAAAGAGGAATTCCCGGAGTTTAGCGTATCTTACCGGACGGTGGCCTCGTATTATGCTTTTAAGCGTAGAGAGGTTTTCAGCGGAGCTAAGAAGGGTTTTTTGCCACTGGAACATCGTCCTGGAGAAGCGCAGGTGGATTTTGGGGCTGCGGATTTTTATGAAAACGGCAGGAGGATTTCCGGCAAATACCTTGAGGTTTCGTTTCCATACAGCAACAAGGGCTACCTGCAGTTGTTTTATGGGGAGAACATGGAATGTCTCCTGGAGGGCCTCGATTCTATCTTTCGGCACATTGGCGGCGTTCCCGATGAGTTATGGTTCGACAATACCAAGACCATTGTCACGAAGGTGATTCGGGGAGGCAAGCGCCGGACGACGGAACGCTTTGAGCGCTTTGCACAACATTATCGAATACACGCGGTGTTCATGAATCCGGGCGAGGGACACGAGAAAGGCAATGTCGAAAACAAGGTTGGCTACCACCGACGCAATTTTCTGGTTCCGATCCCGCAGTTTCAATCGCTTGCTGATTTCAACCAAAAGCTTCTTTATTTGTGCAATCGTGATGCCGAGAGGGAGCATTACCGTCATAACGAGACGATCCAGGATCGTTTTGTGAAAGATTTGAAACACTGCCATAAGCTGCCGGAAATCTTCTTTGATCTGAGCGGCTCAAGAAGTGTGGCGACCAACAACTGGGGAAAGTTTACCCTGCACAATGGGATGCACGAATATTCGGTGTCGCCAAAATACGCCAATACGGGAGTGCATCTGAAGATGACCTCATCTTTTATCATTGTCCTGGATGAAAACCTGCGCGAGATTGTCAGACATCGCCGCCTTTACGGGGATACCAAGCAGCAGAGCATGGACTGGTTTCCTTATTTGAGGCAGCTTTCCATCCGTCCGCGGGCCTTGAAGTATTCCGGCATCTATGAGCTGATGCCGCCGGATATGAAACAGTTCATCGGAGGATTATCAAATGCAGAAACAGGCAAGGTGCTCAAGGTTCTGGCGGAGCTGACGGACAGGACGGGTTTTGACAGCGCCCTTTACACCGTCAGGGAAGCGCTGGGTTATGGTGCCGCCGACGCGGAGAGTCTCAGAAATCTCTACCGGCGGATTTATGCCGATGTTCCGGAACTGCCGCCGATGTCTATTGACGCCCAAATACCTGAAGTCGGTCAGATGCAAAGCAATCTTGGCGATTACGATGCCTGCCTCATGAAGGGAGGTGTCGCAAATGCTTGAAGAAGAAATCATCAATTGCTGCAAAAGATTAAAGCTCAGTCGTAATCTTGCTGAGAGATCCCAAACAACTGACGGCACATCCCATCAGGAATACCTGTATCAGCTTTTAGCAGGAGAGCTGAGAAACCGCGAATTGGGACGCACGGCCAAGCTGATCAACAGCGCGGGATTTTACAGTATCAAGACGTTTGACGGATTCCGTTTCGATGAGATTACTCTTCCCTCCGGCTTAACCCCGGAGAAGTTGAAATCCCTTGAATTCATCAGGGAAAACAAAAACATCATCATGTACGGCAGAACAGGAACAGGCAAAACCATGCTTTCCACGGCGCTCGGCGTAAGCGCCTGCCAGAAGGGTATCCCTGTGAAATTCTACCGCACTGCGGCATTGGTCAACCAGCTCTCGGAAACAAAAAAGGCCGGGACGCTGGGAGCGTTTTTGAAAAAACTTCGCAAGGCTTCCCTCGTCATCCTGGACGAGTGGGGATACGTTCCCTACGACCGGACCGGAGCACAGCTCTTGTTTGATTACCTGTCCGAGATACATGAGAACAAATGCGTCATCCTCAACACAAACCTGGAATTCTCCCGCTGGGTCAATGTCCTCTACGATGAGCAGATGACCGCCGCTCTGGTGGGAAGACTCATGCATCACTGCTACCTTTTGCTGTTCCCGGGGGAAAATAATAGACTTAGGGAATCCAGCATTAATGACCTTTATGGCTCCATCGCCTCAACGAAACACCAGGAGGGCATAAAGCAGCAAATGGCATAAAAAAAACGTGACTAAAAGGTTTTTAAAGGGTCAGGCAACAGGGGCGGTTATCAATAGCCATCCTGAAGCTGCCCTTGAAAGCATAAGCGGAAGGATGGCTGTTGATAACCGCAGCCATAGGGAAAAATGAACGATAAAACGGGATCAATTGTAAACGACGATGGGAAAGAAAATGCGGCTGCAATGCGCAACAACGGAAAAATCAATTTTGCAACTTTCTGGAAAATGGAGTTGCAATTTTATGGAAAAATGATTTGCAACTTTCTGGAAAAATGTCTTGCAAAAAACACAAGAAGTTCAATTTAACGGCATTGTTGTGAGCGATCATATGATCAACTCCCTGCGAGGCACAAAACCATGGACATTCTTTGTTTCCATCATTGGGTTTGCCGTTTCGGGTCTGACCCTCATGGCGGGTCTTTTAATGTCAGTGGCCGGCCTGCTTCTGCCGAATGAAAAGGGTCCTCTGATGATCGGAGCGGGGTTTTTATATCTCTGCATGGCGGTATTATTTTATCTGATCCCATCGATATATCTGTATAAATTTTCAGGGGCCGTTGCCCGCTTTCTCAATCTG
>DAOLNX010000163.1:0-3763 GCA_035416785.1 Smithellaceae bacterium
ATTTTACGGAAGAAAGGGCGAAGAGCGACTGGAATCAGAAAAGCGCAGACAGCGACAACAATGCCGATGATCAAGCCCCGGATGTTTCCCCGAAGGATCAGCTCGCCCAGCGAGCTGCCGAACGCCACAAAAGCAATGCAGGCGGGAAGCATAAAAACAAAAGTGCTCCACAGGTAGTGGCGGAAAGGAATGGGCGTCAGACCGAAAAGGTAATTCAACAGGTTGAAGGGAAAAACGGGAATCAGACGGGTGAAGGCGACGGCTTTCCAACCATGCAAGTTCACTTTATTCTGAAGCCAGTTCCAGCGATCTTCGGGGATTTTAGCTTTTACGGCATTCTGAAACAGATAGCGGGAAAGGAAAAAAGGCAGACAGGCGCCAAGCGTCGCCCCGGTTATGGAAAAGATCACGCCCCAGACCGGCCCCCAGAAAAATCCGGCCGCAAGCGTAAGCGGAATGCTGGGCAGAAACAAAGACGGCGCAACGGAATAGATGCACAGAAAAATCAGGGGGGCCGCCACAGGATAACGACTGAAGAGATCAGTCAGGCCTTCTGCAGAAAAGCCATGCTGGCGGGTCATACCAATCCCGGCAGCGATCAGAACGAGGAGGAGAATTCCCAGCCAGAATTTAACCGTTTCCAGTCTGGTTTTCATGGCCAGTACGAAGCGGTTGGCCCATTGCGTAAGCGGAGACGAAACTTTTTCGCGCGGTGCTTTCGAGCTCAGGCCCTCCAGAAGATGCACCGCTTTTATTCCCCGTTTCAGAAACCGGTTCTGGCAGCCAGCGCAATAGGTGACCAGCGTATTCCCATCGGCTTTTTCAATGATTTTCTGCAGAAAACGGTCGGCCAGCTCAAGGGATGTGGAACTGAGCCCGCCGCCGTTCCCGCAGCACGGGGCTTCGGCAAAAACAGGAGTATCCGCCTGCAAATCTTTTGTTGGTCTTTGAAGATGAAGAAAAACACCCCGCGCGCTGTTCATAATGCCTTCCCAGTGCGAGGATGGACAGGGGTGATGCAGATAAGTCATTCCATCCCATTTATTTTTAAAACATTCGGCCGGCAGGACATCAAGGATAAACGCCACCTCAATGCCCTCAAGGTATCGCGACAGGAGCTTGTAGCAGTTCAGGCAGCCGGTAATCACTGTTTTAACTTTACGATCATGAAGACGCTTGTTGATTTCCCGCAGAGCCGCCCGGGACGTATCTGTATCGCCAAATCCGTGAACCGGATCGAAACAGCAATCCAGCGCGAGACCGACATTTTTCTGCAATCGGCTGCCGAGAACAGAACAAATTTCACTGACCAATCCCGGCCGGCTGGCGGCCAGAGCGCAGCCCGGCCAGAACACCGTTTCCGCACTTTTATAAAATGAAAAGGGAAACCCGTGCCCGGCTTTGGCAAAGCCGCGCGCTCCATCCAGAGCTTTGCAGACGGGCTGGGGAATCCGGCCTTCAAGAACCAACCGTTCTTTGGTTGCAGCAAATTCAGTTGAAGGCGATAATTCCAGTGGACAAGCCGAATCGCACCGGCGGCAGGAGGCGCAGTAAAAAGACGCCTCCGGCCGCGTGGTGAGAATTTCATCCGGTGTTCCGTATTCGGCAAGGAAAGGGCATGCCTCCTTGCAGATACCGCATCCTGTGCAATTATCCTGAAAATCACTCACAGCTTACTTTACTTTTTCAATCGGGAAATCCGCTTCGTCCCAGGCCTTGATTCCGCCCGGATAGCGATAGACGTTCTTATAACCCAGTTTCACCGCCCACATGGCGCCGTTGTGGCTCCGGGTGCATTTCACAAAACCGCAGTAGAAAACAATCAAGCGGTCCTTATCGGGACCCAGAAGTTTTTCCAGGTCTGCTTTGGTTTTGTCATCTATAGTTTTCATCTCGGGAATGGGGAACAGCATCTGCACCGCACCCGGAACATGCTGCTTTTTATAGCTGTCTTCAAAGGGCATGGTATCGACAATCAGCATGGCTTTTTTCTGATCGATCCAGTTTTTCAGCTCCTGCGTGGCGACAATCTTATACCCGCCTCTCTGGACTTCCGCGGCAAACGTGACGGCAATCTTTTCCGTATCCAGCTCCTTAGTTCCCCAAGCCATGGCACCTCCTGCCAAACCAAAAACCAGCAAGGCTGCAACAGAAACACTCAACACGCTTCTTTTGAACTTCATACTTTCTTCTCCTTTCGTTTTTCATTAATTCAGGCTTCCCTGTGAAACCATCCAATCCTGACAATTAAAATTTCCGCAACTTACTCTACCTTAATAGCTCTTGCCTTTGCCCAGCGGGCAACATACAAGTATGGCATCACAATGCCGATCAGCGCCAGATCACGATAAAAGGCCGCCCGCAACCCCGCCTGTTTGTCCAGTTCTTCCGCGCCGAAACATCCGCAATCAACATTTAAGTCTCCCAGAACTCCATAACCCAAAACAAAGATAAACACGGCCAGAAGGACCGTGATCAGATGATGTCCCCAAATCCGGTCAAAAAGCAGGGCCATGCCCGCAATCACCTCGATAATCGGCAGACCGATAGCCACAACGGGCAGAAATAGTTCCGGGACGAGGTCATAGGTTGATATCGTGGCGGCAAAGTCTTTGGGATCAAAAAGCTTGACAACTCCTCCGTAAATGAAAAGAGCGGCCAGAGCGAACCGGATAATCCGGTATGGCCAGGGGCTGGCCAGAATATTACGGACAAAGTCTTTCATTTTGCTTAAATCAGTATTTTTGTGCATTGAAAATTCCTGTTCCATCTAAATATTTCATGGTTTGCGGCATCAGTGCCCTCTTCCTATTTCTCATGTAATATTGTTTCAGATCATCGATCTCATCAATATCAGACCATGGTTCCAGTTGTGCGCAGACAAACCCTGCCTGGGCGACGCACTTGAGCGTTTCGGTGAAAACCGCGTTCGTGCTCCAGGGAATGCCGGAAAACATCGACTTGCAAAGGCAGTCGCGATTACAGCCGAATAGATAATAACCGCCATCCGTTCCAGGTCCAAGCACAACATCCGCCGCCGCCAGTTTTGTAAAAGCCTGATTGATCATCCGGGCCGGAAGATCGGGACAGTCGCTGCCGATCAGCACCGCGCGCTCGAAACCCAGCTCAAAAACGTCCAGAGAGGCATTATACATGCGCTCGCCAATATCCTTTCCCCGCTGTCGAATAACGCGCCATGACGGAAAGTCGGAAAACACAGCGGCATCAGGGCCGTCATGCACCATCACCTTTTCAGCGTTGACCTCGTAAGCCATTGACGCGATATCCGTAAGAAAACGCAAGTAAAATTCATAAGCCAAATCATCGCCCAGCGCGCGGGCCAGGCGCGTCTTTACCGCGCCGTGCTCGGGATATTTAAAAAATAATATGAACGCGTCTCCTTTCAACGGGCGGACACCTCGATGTAAGAAATGTATCCTGCGGCCTTCTCACCCGTGTTATCCGCATCGCTCATAATGGCGATGCTCGCCTCATTGGGCGGATCGGTCCCGAAGGCCTTGCGGTAGTCTTCCAGTGCGTTGACTTTTTCTTCGACCCACTGTCCGACACGCTCAGGCCCTTTCTGCAAGAGGATCATCTGCGTTTTTGTCGTGTAAGGATTGGGCAAAATACGCTCGGGGTATTTCTTGTTGGCCCAGATATAGCTTAAGCTGCTGTGCGGAGGGTATTCGCCGTAAAAAAGCTTGAGGGCCTTATACTGGGCCTGTTCAAAAGCGCCGGCCTTGTCCGGATCATATTTAAA
>DAOLNX010000164.1:0-3687 GCA_035416785.1 Smithellaceae bacterium
GCAACCGCGTCTCCGTAAGCCTCGGCGCTGGTCAGCTTGCCGCCGACAATGCCCAAACCGAGCACTGTATCGTAAAAGCTGAAGATTGGTGCCGCGCTCCGGCTGGAAACCGCTTTCATGACCTGGACGGTGGTCAGCGGTTTCCCATCGCGATCCTGCAGGTAAGTCAGCATCAGTACGGCGGAATGGCGGGGCAGTTTTTCCAGATGAACGGCCAGATCCTCAGCGGGCATTCCTTTCAGAACCTCCACCTTTTTCGGCCACGGTTCGCTTTTTAAGGCCTCTTCCGCAACTTTTTGATATGGAGATCGTCCGCGCCGCTGCCCGAAACCACAACCAGATGCTCTGTGCCGGGTAGCAAAGTGCGAATCCGTTTGAGGGTTTCCGGAATAGCGTCGGGCGAACTTTTGACCAGGCCGGAACGGGGCCTGGCTGTTATTTGAGTAATCTGCCGCTTGGACGGCAAAACAAAAACGGTGGCCATGCCCGGAAACAGGATCTCGCCATGATCCAGCATAAACTGGCTGCTCACCGGCATGACGGCAATCACCATGTCCAGACGAATATGGGCATATTTTTCCTTCATCATCGCCATCAATTTCATATCGTAATCTTCATCGGTCAGACTTTCACTGCCGATGTATTCGTAACTGAGTTTGCTGTTTGCGGAAAGCGAAGAAAGCAGTTTATTGCGCAACGACTGATTCAGCGTGTTGAACCAGTCGGTCAGATAGGGCTGGGCGGTAATCACCAGGATATGTCGCGTCGGCCGGTCGGCTTCCGGTTTCGGAAGCGGCCCTGACGTCCCCGTCTGTCCACCGGCGCAGGCAATGCCGAAAAAAAAGATTTGCGGCGCCGAAAAAATGAGAAACAGAAGCGCCGCAAGCAAAATTCGTTCTTTGAATCCCCTTCGATTCCATCCCCTTGATTTCATTGCGCCTCCGTCGTTGGTTTGCCGGAAATTTTCCGGGAGCCGCCTTCCCTTTTGGGATCTTCGCTTCGTAACGCCCGGAGGTCGGAATTGTCGCTGCCGATGCGGATGGTCAGTTGCCGTCCCGTGTCCTTTCCGAAACAGGCAAAGGCTGCGGCCAGAAGGTAGTCGATATCATAACGCAAATCCGATGACAAATCGGCGCCGGCCGTTTCAACGATCCAGACGGTTTTTTCCTTTTGACCTTCTTGGACACCCCCGACATCCAAAACTCTCAACGTAAGATGCTTGGCAAAGATTTCCGTCACCGTGGGAATCATGATCATGTCCCCTTGCGTTGTGACATGGATATATTTTGTGCCGCCCTTGCCGTCCGGAACGGCAATCACATGCGTCTGCGAAGGACCATAAGCGGTCGTCGTGCCATGCTGCAATTTCGGATTCATGCCATAACTGAATTGAAGCAAATATCTGGCCTGCTCCCGTTTGGCGGTTCGATATCCCCGCAAAAGGAGCAGCTTCTCAATTTTATGTCCAATCTCAGCTTCCAGAACAGGATTCGGCGCACCATCATGGGTCTGCACAGCAATCAGGGCATTGGATGCCAATCCGGACGGATCGACCGACGGGTCCAGAAAACCGGTTGCCTGAATGCTCACGGCGCATCCTTCCAGCAAAACAAGCATCATCAATACCAATAACCTTTTCATAAACGGCTTTCCCGATGGATCCTTTGTGTAAAGAGACGGCTGTCGAAGAAAAAAAACATGATCGCGCCTTTGCGTTGTGGTATGGATTGTATCATAAAAAGATTCTCCGGGGGAACAAAAACATTGCCGGAAATGTCTAAAAGAATGGTGGAGAAAAAAACGCCGGCCGCCGACACCGATCTGGAATACGTTGTCTTATGCCAAAAGGGCGACACGGAAGCATTTGCCCCTCTGCTGAAAAGACACTCCGGAAAAATGCTCAACATCGCGTACCGGATGCTGGCGGATTACGACGAGGCGTGCGACGTCACACAGGAAGCGTTTCTTGCCGCCTTCCGCGCCATCGGTTCATTCAAGGCAGAGTCCGCATTTTCCACCTGGCTTTACCGGATTGTCGTCAATTCTGTACGGAACCGGCTGAAGCAAAGACAAAGCCGTAAGCAGCACGAAAGCGCCTCGTTTGACGAAACCGCCGAATGTCCAGGAGGCTGCACGTCCTGTTTGGCAAGGACTGACGAGGGAAATCCACAGCAGGAAATGGAAAGAAGGGAAAGGGAACAAGCCGTCCATGTCTGCATTAAAGCGCTGGAACGGGATTACCGGGAAGTCGTCATTTTACGGGACATTCAGGGACTCTCCTATGAGGAGATTCAGGCAATATTAAACATCCCTGACGGCACGGTTAAGTCACGGCTATCGCGCGCCCGTTTGTCGCTCAAGGACTGCCTGAAGAAAATCATCGGTGAATTATGAATCAATGCAAGGACATCGAAAAGCATCTGCCTCTCTACGATGAAGGGCTTCTTTCCGACCAAGAACAAAAAGCGGTGGAAGAACATTTGGCGGTCTGCGCAGACTGCCGCCGGGAATTGTCTTTCCTTCGCAAAACCGTTCAGATACTGGGCGGTCTGTCTCCCTTGGAAGAACCCGCCTGGTTTCAGCAAAAAATCATGGCCCGGGTGCGCGCAGAAGGAAAACCCGAGAGTTTTTTAAAAAAATACCTGGCTTTCCTGAGAAGAAGCCTTCCCGTGCAAATTATGGCCGGCCTGGTAATTGCCGTGCTTTCTTTTTATATTTACCGGTCAGGTGACGAACAGATGATGCAAATCCTGCCGCAAGCGCCAAAAGAAGCCGCGAAAATGCAAAAAGAACAGACACAGGTAATGAGTCCGCAGAAAAGTGATGCGACAATTCCGGCACAGATCCGCAAAAAGGCAGAAGTTTCGGAAACCGACAAACAGGACCGTCAGTCAGGGAAAGAACCGGATAATGGCGGCGGCGAACCGAAAGCCAATATACGGGATATCGCACCGGAAATGAGTTACCAAACGGATCGTTACCACCCGAAAGACACGGCGGAGACGGAGAGCAAAGGCCCCTTCATGCGTCAGGCGCCGCAAAATGAAATGCCGGCTGTTCGTGCACAGATAGCCGAAACAGAGAAAAAAACAGAAGAACAGGCAATCACCGGCCTCGCAAAAACAAAAAAGGGTGACAAAATGACCGATCCTGCCGCGCCGGGGTCCATGGCGGCATCCGTAGCGCTGCCGCCGCGGGCCGATGTCTTATTGCAGGTTGTTGATATCCATGCGGCGGCAGCAGAGGTGGAAAAAACCCTTGAAAAATACAATGCCAAAAAAGTGACCAAGCAGTGGACAGGCGGAAGTATGAGAATTCAGGCCAAAATCGAAGGCAGGCTCTGGAGAAATGTCATCGCGGAGTTAAAAGGAATAGGCGCCATGAAAGAAAACATTGCACCTGTGGAAGCTGGAAAACATGACATCCCTCTGACGATTGAAATATCGGATCGGTAGCTTTAACCAGTTGATTATTTTCGGTTTTGCTTCATAATCTTAAGAATTACCGGAATCATCCGGATCATGTGACGTCCAGATAGCGTCTTTTTTATCTTTTTTCCCAAAACGCCTGATAAAACGGGAAAAGCGCCGGGACACAGGGAGAACTTCAAAAATTCTTTCCAGGGATTTGCGGGTTGCCTCTTCTCCCGCTTTGATCAGAAAATGCGAACGGCTGAAATCGGCCCAG
>DAOLNX010000165.1:0-3656 GCA_035416785.1 Smithellaceae bacterium
AAATTGTGCGTCGGCGGTTCGATTTCAAACCATTTTTACTTTGACGCTTAGGCAGGAGACGTGGCATGTGCGATCCGTCGCAAACCAACCAGGCACTTATAGGCGAAAATGCCAAATTAAAACAAAGGATTATTGAACTTGAGCAATCGGTGGACGGTCTGCGAAAAGAGTTGAGTATGCTTCGTGGAGAAGAGGCCCTCCGAGTGTGCGAAGAAAAATTTGCAGCGCTTTTTCACGGCAGCCCCAGCGCCATCGGCATCACAACTCTGGAAGAAAGGCGTTTTCTGGATGTGAACGAAAACTTTCTCCAGGAACTCGGTTACCTAAGGGAAGAAGTCATCGGAAAAAAGGCGGATGATTTGCAATTATGGTTTGATCCCTCCCAGGCTTTGGAATTTCAACGCGAGCTTATTGCCAAAGGTGTGTTGAAGGATCGTCAATATCAATTCCGGGACAAGGAAGGCAAGGTCCACTGGGCTGTCACATCCGCGTCGATGATTCATATGGATGGCCAACGCTGTATTCTTACACAGAATCTGGATGTTACAAAGCTCCGGGAAGCGGAGGCATCTCTGAAAGAAAGCCACGCCCGGCTGGCCGAAGCGCAGCGCATTGCCAAGGTTGGAAACTGGGAACTCGATTTGCAAACCAATCAACTGATCTGGTCAGACGAGATATTTCGCATTTTTGAAATAGACCCGAATATTTTCAAAGCCTCCTATGAAGCGTTCCTGGAGGCGATTCACCCGGAAGATCGCGACGCCGTCAATAAAGCTTACAGAAAATCTCTGGAAAATCGCTTGCCCTATGATATCCGTCATCGGCTGTTGATGCCCGATGGCCGGATTAAATATGTGCATGAGCATTGTGAAACCTTTTACGATGCCCAGGGCCTGCCTGTCCGCTCCATCGGTGCGGTCCAGGACATCACGGAGTATAAGGAAACCGAGAATGAACTGCAAAAACTGGCCTCCATTGTTCGCCACAGCCAGGAGCTGGTCAACCTGGCGACACCGGACGGGAACATGGTGTTTCTGAACGAGGCCGGCTGCAAAATGCTGGGCATTCCAGCTGACAAAGCTAATAAATTCAAAATCATGGAGGTCATGCCCGACGGTTGGCGTCCGCTTGTTGAAAAAGATATTCTTCCCGCCCTTTTTGCCGGCAGTAGCTGGGAAGGAGAGATGCAATATCGCAATCTGGAAACGGGCAAACTGACGGATGTTTATGCAATGATATTTGCCATCAAGAATCCGACGGCAAAAACTCCCTTGCTGTTTGCCAATATTTCCCGCGACATCACGGTGCAAAAGCAGGACGCAAAAGCGCTTCAGGAAAGCGAGGCTTTCCGGCGGCGGATTTTTGAAAGCTCGCGTCTTCCGATTGTCATCATGGACGCAGAAACCTTTCGCTACATTGACTGCAACCAAGCGGCTACAGAGATCTATCGTTTTGCTTCCCGGGAAGAAACTCTGCAAAAATCGCCGCTTGACGTGTCCGCACCGTTTCAATACGACCAGACTCCTTCCGCGGAAAAGGCTCTCTTTTATATTCGTCAGGCGCTCTCCGAAGGAATGGCTGTTTTTGAATGGCGTCATCAGCGTCCAGACGGTGAAATCTGGGATGCGCAAGTTCATCTGATGAGTTTCCAGGCCGGAGAGCGCCATTTTCTGCAATTCACTCTCCAAGACATCACCGAACGTAAAAAGGCGGAGGACGCCCTGCGCGAAAGAGAGGAGCGACTGCAATCCATTTTTGACAACGCCGACGAAATTATTCACATGATTGCGTGGGATGGAACTTTTCTGGCACTTTCTCCATCCTGGGAATATTACACGGGATTTTCCGTTGCGGAATCCATCGGCAAGAGTTTTGTCCCCTACGTGCATCCGGACGACGCACCTGCCTGCCTGGAAGTGGTCAAGAAAGTCTATGAAACCGGCCTACCTCAGAAAATTATGGAATTTCGCGTCCGCCATGCCTCTGGAAAATGGATCTGGTTCATGAATAGCGGCGTTTCGGTCAAAGACGAAAAAGGAACTCCGCTTTACTTTCTGGGCGTGGCCACGGACATCACCGAACGGAGGCAGATTGAAGAAAGGCTTATTCTTATTAAAGAAGCTGTCGAAAGTTCCAGCGACGCCATTGGTCTGTCGGATGCGGAAGGGCGCCATATCTATCATAACAAAGCCTTTACGCAGCTATTTGGCTACACGCCGGAAGAACTTTGCATCATTGGAGGCGGACCGGCTGTCTATGCCGACTCCAATACTGGCAAACAGGTATTCGAAAGCATTATGCGGGGCCTTTCCTGGTCCGGCGAGGCGGAGTTTGTGGCTAAAAACGGCAGTATATTCACCGCAATGCTCCGGGCGGATGCCATTCGGGACAATTCCGGTAAAGTAATCGGTCTTCTGGGATTGCACACGGACATCACCGAACGTAAGCGGGCACAGGAAGACCGGATGAAATTGCAGGCACAACTGAATCAGGCCCAGAAGATGGAATCGGTGGGACGGCTGGCGGGAGGAATCGCCCATGATTTCAATAATATGCTAAGTGTGATTCTGGGGCATGCGGAAATGGCCATGATGAAGTCCAGTCCTGAACAGCCCCTGTATTCGGACATGCGGGAAATACGCAAAGCGGCGGAGCGTTCTGCCGATCTGACCCGCCAGCTCCTGGCTTTTGCCCGGAAGCAAACTGCTGCGCCGAAGGTTCTGGACCTGAACGAAACGGTGGAAGGGATGCTCAAAATGCTGCATCGGCTGATTGGCGAGAACATTGAACTGGTCTGGCGTCCTGGGAATAAACTGTGGCAGGTGAAGATGGATCCCAGCCAGATCGACCAGATTCTAGCCAATCTTTGCGTGAATTCCCGGGACGCCATTGCCGGTGTCGGCAGAATCAGTATAGAAACCCGTTGTGTCTTATGTGATGATGCTTACTGTGCGCAGCATTCTGGTGTTTTCCCCGGCTCTTATGTGCTGCTTTCCTTCAGTGACGATGGCTGCGGAATGGATAGAGATACCCTGGATAAAGTATTCGAACCTTTCTTTACCACCAAAGAACAGGGGCAGGGCACAGGGCTTGGGTTGGCCACCGTTTATGGGATTGTTCAACAAAACAAAGGATTTATCAATGTATACAGTCAACCGGGACTGGGAACTACGTTCAGCATTTACCTGCCCCGGCATACAGGTGAAGACCGTGAAGCATTACCGGGAGAAAGGAAAGCCTCGGTTCCCCGTGGAAGCGAGACCATACTGCTTGCGGAGGATGAGCCGGTCATTCTGGAGATGACCGCAAGAATGCTTGAACACCTTGGCTATACCGTTTTGACGGCTGGCACGCCTGGAGAAGCCATCCGGAAGGCAAAAGAGCATCCTGGTGCTCTTCACCTGCTGATGACGGATGTGATCATGCCCGAGATGAACGGCCGCGACCTAGAACACCGTATTCGGCTGACGAATCCGGATGTCAGGTGTGTCTTCATGTCCGGCTACACAGACGACATCATTGCTCACCAAGGAGTTTTGGACGAAGGCGTGTTTTTTATTCAAAAACCGTTTTCCTTGGGCAGCCTGGCCGAAAAAGTGCGCCAGGCGCTGGGGGGAAAATGATTCAGGATTCGTAAAAAACGGAGATTATCTATG
>DAOLNX010000166.1:0-3600 GCA_035416785.1 Smithellaceae bacterium
GTATGAGCGGAAGTATGCCATCAGGCGTCAGGGGTATGATTTGGATAAGGTGGCTCGACGAGTGGCGGAGCTTTGCGCTGTTAGCGTGGAGGATATTTATTCCAGGCAAAAGCACCCGTTGAAAGTTAAGGCAAGGAGTTTGTTTTGTTATTGGGCGTCATACGAATTGGGAATTACCCATGCCGAGTTGTCCAAGCGCATCGGGATCAGCGCACCGGGTGTTGGCTACAGTGCGGAAAGGGGCAGGATCATTGCGCATGAAAACGGTTATCAGTTACTGGACTGAAAGAACTGAGAACAATTTATTATTTTACGGACGTCCCCATTACCCGCAATACGCACATCGCTTCCTCAAGGACCGCCTCTATTGTCTTTACTGGGGGAGGTCTGTTATTCACCACGCCGTATACTGATTTACAAATGCACGATTACAATATGGGTTTGTTGGAATTGCAAAAAACGACGGTTACAAAAAAGCATGGGCCGGATGGCTGGCCGTCCACGGAAGAACATTTTTTGGCACCTTGATCATTATTTGAAATGTCCGGCGATTGTTGAAAAAAAAGTCGCTGTTCCAAAAAAGAAAAACGCTGTGTCAATGCTCCGGGTCACCAGCAGTGGTTACCCACAGCCCGACTGCTGCCCTGCTCGAACCGGCCGCGCATTTTGTGAAAATAGCAGGACGACCATCCCTCATTTTCCAGATTGCGAAATAATGCTTGAAAATCAAATGATTATCAATTATTGAAGTTATATCGTGAGATTGGCGGAGAAATCCGGATTGTCGTTGACTGCCGAACGGAAGGATACGTTAAACAGAATAACGGTCTTCAATCTGTAAGCAAGATATTCCGACGAAGTGAAGCCGCCTATCTATTCGGTTCACACGCGGTTAATCGCATAGGCCGGTGGAGTGATATTGATGTGGCCGTCGTATCGCCGGACTTTTCTTCTGATCGTTTCGAGGCACGTCTCTGCTTGATGAAACTTTCCACGGAGATTGACACCAGAATTGAACCCGTACCTCATCATACCAACGATTTTCAGGACACCGATCCGCTGGTTGATGAAATAAAAAAACACGGCGTCAAACTGACAGCTTGATCCATCTGCGATGCGGGCTTCTTGATACACAAGAGCTCACTTCATATGTTGCGTTACGAAAGAAGGGTAATCTTATCGTGCCAAGCAAAATTTGGCAAAGTCAGCGGAAAAGTTTGAACGAATTGTTGTTTCTTCGGATGCCTGACAATGAAAGAACGGGTTGAAACCTCCGGAGTGAATACAAACCAGATGAAAAGGAGTCGAAAATGAACGATGATGTCTATTACAGACTGGCGAAGGTCCTGGATACCCTGCCCAATGGTTTCCCGGCAACGGAAAGTGGCGTGGAAATCAGGCTTTTAAAGTGGATTTTTCAGCCGGAGGAGGCAGAGCTTTTCTGCGATCTGAAACTTACCTTTGAGACGGTGGCACAGATTGCCGAACGTACAGGGCGCCCTCAAGAGAGTTTGGAAAAGCTGCTCCCGCAGATGGCCGGTCACGGCCAGATTTTCATGATCGAGATGGGGGAGGATCGCTTTTTCAAGATGCTCCCCTGGGTCTTCGGAATTTACGAATTTCAGCTCGGCCGCATGGATCGTGAATTTGCTGCCATGGTGGAGGCCTACTGGCCTATCTATAACAAGTCCTTTTTTACCGTTAAACCACAGCTTATGCAGACCCTGTCAATTGAAGAAACCATTCCCTTTCATCAGGAGGCTTTGCCCTACTGCACGGTTTCTAAGATTATCGAAGCTAACCAATCTTTTTTAGTCAACGAGTGCGTATGCAAAAAAGAAAAGGGTATGGTTGATGAACCTTGCAGTCGTCCCACGGAGGTCTGTATTGCGGTCGCCCCCGTTCCCGGGGTTTTTGATAAGTGGCCTATAGGCCGAGTCATTACAAAGGAAGATGCCTATGCCCTTCTGAACCGGTGCGAAGAGGAGGGCTTGGTGCATCTGACGGGAAACATGCAGTTTGGTCAAATGTACATTTGCAACTGCTGCAAATGCTGCTGCGGTGTCCTACGTTCCATAACGGAACTGGGTATTCCGGCATCGCTGGTCATCAATTCCCAGTATTATGCTGAGATTGATCGGGATAAATGCATCAGCTGCGGCCTTTGCGCAGATACACGCTGCCAGGTGAACGCGATTTCCGAAGGGGATGATGCCTACGCAGTTAACCGTGAGGGTTGTATCGGCTGCGGTCTCTGCATCAGTACCTGTCCGTCAGAAGCGATCCGGCTGGTTTGCAAGGATGCCCAGGTTTTAGCCGTTCCCCCCGTTACCGAGGATGAATGGTTTGAGGAACGGGGGCGACGGAGGGGCGTGGATTTCAGCGCCTACAAGTGATCCGCAGAGCGACTGAAAGATAATAGGGAACATTATAGGATGTCCCATATTCCCTTGCGAGTTTCCTTGTTTCTCTTGTTGCTACCGGTATGTAGAGACGGTAAAAAAAGAATGGGAACAGGCGTTGAGCTTGGCTAGGATCAAAGCATAAAAAGAAAAAACAACAAACAGATCAAGGAGAAATGTTATGAAAAGCCATGAGGTTGATTATCGTTTAATTGGGGATGATCTGCAAATTGTCGAAGTGGAGTTGGATCCGGGAGAAACGGTCATCGCGGAAGCGGGCGCCATGAATTACATGGACGAGGGCATTCAATTTGAGGCGAAAATGGGGGACGGTTCCAATCCCCAGGCGGGATGGATGGAGAAACTGCTCAACGTCGGCAAGCGTGTCCTGACCTCTGAATCCATCTTTATGACACATTTCACCAATACCGGGCGTGGTAAGCAGTCCGTGTCGTTTGCCGCACCCTATCCCGGTAAAATCATTCCTATGCATTTGGCATCTGTAGGCGGAGAAATTATTTGTCAGAAAGACTCCTTTTTATGCGCGGCGATGGGGACGGAGTTGTCGATTGCCTTCGCGCAGAGATTAGGCGCAGGCTTTTTCGGCGGCGAGGGGTTTATTTTGCAGCGCCTTCGTGGGGATGGTCTGGTTTTTATCCACGCAGGCGGAACGGTGATCGAGAAAAAAATGAATGGCGAAATGTTGAGGGTTGACACAGGCTGCATCGTCGCTTTTACGCCGGGCATCAGCTACAATATCCAGCGTGCGGGCAGTCTAAAATCCATGTTTTTCGGCGGGGAAGGCCTGTTTTTGGCTACGTTGCAGGGTACAGGCACGGTATGGCTCCAGAGTCTGCCTTTTTCACGTCTGGCGGATCGGATCATTCGCAGCGCTCCGGCCGCAGGAGGAACCAACCGTGAGCAGGGCTCTCTTCTGGGCAATATCGGAGATTTTCTGGGCGACCGCTAACCATGGCCAGGTGGAAAGATATCAGTTGTATCCTTCATCATAGGCCAGCATGTCCAGATGCAGCGTGGCGATGTCTTCGACATCCATGTTTACCTCATCGGATGACTTCGGCAATTCGACAATTTTAATATAGCGGCGGCACTTGTTGCACACATCTACACGATGGCTTTCCTCGCCCTCAACGGCAAAATAAGCCAGAGAATGTTGCTCTTCATTGCCGCAGAAAGG
>DAOLNX010000167.1:0-3594 GCA_035416785.1 Smithellaceae bacterium
TTTATGGAAAATTTGTCCAGTGTTATAGAACATGTATATCAGTAGCTACTGTCTAAGTTTAACCGTGTTGCCGGATGGTTGTGCGTTCAGGTAATCATACCACCCTTTGGCGTATTGCAGGGTGCCCAGCAAATCCTTGCGTTTATTCAGGCCGTTGCTGATGCCCAAAAGAATTGATTTAGCCTGTGGATTTCCTGATTGCTCGATGGCGTTCTTGTAGGTCACAAGCTGGTTTGTCAGCGGCGGCGTGAAAATATAGCAAATGTGGCGGTTTAAAAATGCGAAGGTAAAAATGGGATAAAAGCAGCCGCCGAAGCAAGTTTCAGTACCCGGCAGCTGCTGATTGTCCGGGAAGGCTTAAGTTTCTATAACCTCCTTCATTCGGTAACTGTCTCCCTCAATCATAGAAGTTTCGGCATGGTGCAGGAGGCGGTCCAGAAGCGCGGCGGTAAGTGTGCTATCGTTGTTAAAGATTTCCGGCCATTTTTTAAAGACCCGATTAGTCGTAATGATCAGAGAACCTTTTTCGTAACGGTGGCTGATAATCTGAAAGAGCAGATCAGCGCCGGTTTTATCGATAGGCAAATATCCCAGTTCGTCACAAATCAACAAATCAGGCTTGATGTATTTATTCAATTCCTGTTTCAAGCGACTGGCTGATCGTGCGGCGGTCAGGTTATTCATAGCTTCCACCGCTGTGCAAAACAGGACGGAATACCCTTTGAGACAAGCCTCATAACCGAGCGCGGTAGCGATATGCGACTTTCCCAGCCCCACGCCACCGATGAGAATCACATTGCTTCTATCTTCAATCCATTTCAGTCGGAACAGATTGCGCACCTGCGGCTGATTGATTTTTTTCGGCCAGCTCCAGTTAAACTGATCCATCGTTTTGATTTGCGGGAATCGCGCTTGGCGTATTCGGCGTTCGATGGCGCGGTCACGGCGCTGATGAACCTGGGCTTGGATCAATTCAGAAAGGTATTGGACATGCGTCAACTGTTTTTGAGACGCCTGCTTGGCCAGAGACTCGTATTGTTCCCGGATAAGCATAAGCTTCAGATATTTCAAGTTTTCCTCAAGTTCTGTGTCTTGTGTAATTTTTTGCGTCATAGCATCGCTCCTTTGGCATCTTGTAACGTTTTATTGTAAATCTCCATATCCGGCTGTTCCATATCCATATCCAGGAGATCCTGACTTCGAGTAAGAATCAATGCCCCGGGTTGAGGCAGTTTTCTGGCCCGTTGCTCCAAAAGATTGGCAATATACTCGCAGGAGAACGCCTGCAGGATGAAGGCATCCTCAATTGCCCGGGCGACTTCATCTTTGCTGTAGATTTCGCTTAACGCGACGATTTTGACGATGTGATGTTGGGGATTAATCCGGCGCTGCTCCAACTGCCGGTAATAGTCCTCGGTTCTTGGAGAAAGCATCAAAAAGCGCATAAAGATTTTCTGATCCTTCGCTTTTTTGCGCTGGACAATCAACTCTTTGGGATGATCCGGGTTTTCAATATCCTGATGGCGGTCATAACTGCGGACATGCCGGGCAATCAGTTTTTCGCCATGATAAATACAGACCCGGTCGGGGTAGGTTTTCAACGTCAGCCTTTGTCCGGCATATTCCGCCGGTACGGAGTAACGGTTGGCGTCCAGGATTATGCGGAACTGCTTGTCGGCTCGGACCTGGGAGATTGTTGCAATATCATAAGGCAATTTGTCAGGGAAAATCAGACTGTCGCGTTCTTCGCTGAACATCTCCACCGGTTTTTTGCCTGATTCCCTGTGAATACGCACATTGGCTATAGTATCCAGCCAGTTGATGGCGGCCGGGTTAACCATCTTGAAGTCGGATAGATTCAAACCCGCCAGGAAGTTTTTCTTGACGTAGCCCACGCCATTTTCCACACGTCCCTTTTCATTGCCTTTGCCCACGGCGCAGGGAGCGATGGTAAAACCATAGTGGTTGGCAAAATCCAGATATTTGGGATTGAGAATCGGATTCTCTCCCAGCGCCCTTTTCAGAACCGCGGATTTTAAATTGTCCACCATAATTCTTTTGGGAATACCCAGAAGGTTAAAAGCATTTTGATGGCAGGCCATAAAATGCTCCATGGACTGGGAAACAGTAAACTCGACATACATCATGCGACTGTAGCAAAGCACCATGATAAAGAAGCTGAGCTTGCGGCTGGTGGAACCGACGCGGACAGAGCCATAGGAGCCCCAATCAACCTGGGCGCACTCCCCGGGGGCAAACGACAATTTCAGAAACGGTTCCACCCGGTGAGGCCTGATTTTGCGCACATATTCCTTAACTATGGTATAGCCGCCGTCATACTGTTCTTCCTGGATGCGCTGGAAGATTTGGGTTGCCGAATAGGGATACTTTTCCAGCAGGCTGATAATCTGAGCTTTGAACCGATCCAGTTTACTTGGGCGGACGGTTGCCTTCCTCGGGATATATCGCTTTTGATTGATCCATTTCCGCACTGTTCGCTCGTCCAGTCCAATGGCCCCGGCAATCTGCGGACAGGTCAATCCCTGATTTTCGTGGGAAGTCTTTATTCTCATGAAGGTTTCATAATCAATCATGTCGTCCCTCCCATGGCACGTTGAAGAATCTCGCCCAGGGAAAGGGGTTTGTCCATATGGGGACGTGTACAGCTATAGGTTTCTTTTTCGGCGCTATCCAGCTCCAGAACCTGATATAAAGGCTTTTGCCAGGCAATCAGGCAATTGTGAATCAGGTTTTGCCTGGCGTCTCCCAGGGTGGTCTCATCCATGGAAGGATGCTTCATGATTGTCGCATCCCCATAGTAGCTTAGTCCCCGGGCATCGCCAACGGTGACCAAAAAGAGATAAAGCGCTGCTGCCGGGTGGCTGCAATGTTCGATATGATGGTCACGGATTAAACGCTGATCCAGCCAGCTGAACCGTTTGGGCACCTGGCGGACTCTCTCGGGGAAAATAGGTTCTTTCAACATCATGTGGTTGTCCTCCTTTGCTTTGGATAGAATGATAGACAATGTCTTGACCCAATTGTAGCAAACGGCGGACGGTTATATCGATGTCATCTTGTAACGCAGATCCCGTCATATTGGCTATTAATCCCAATAAAACAATATGTTGCCGATTTATGATCTCTTGTAACGCACGAAAAGAGGGATCGGCTGTATCTGTAGTTTTTTCAGATGGTTGCAAATTTAAGGTCTCTTGTAACGCACTATCCGTTTTGTCGGATTTCTTGCGCCAGTAGCCCGGGTGTTCTTTTCTCCACTGCTGGACGCGCTGAACATTGCTTGTCCCGCAAAAATAATTCTGATTCTCCGGCTTTTCCAGCCAACGTTTTTGACTGGCTGTCTTGCTGGCTTTTCTGCATTCCGGTTTCTTGCAGTATTCCTGACGAGTGGCATTGCGGGCATCCGGTTTATATAACGCATCGCAATTACAACATCTTTTCTTTGTTAAACCCACCATTGTCTTCATTTCTCCTGAAGGCAATGGTAGATGAAAACAAATGATTATTTAATTACAATGAAAAAACCGAACGGAATAAAACGAAGAAGAAAAGAAAATAATAATGTTTATAATT
>DAOLNX010000168.1:0-3543 GCA_035416785.1 Smithellaceae bacterium
GCTTATCGGGGGAAAGGTTCAATACACAATTGGAAACCACCAGATCAACGGAATCGTTTTCCAGCGGCAGACTTTCCAAAAAAGCTTTTTTGAAACTGATGTTGTCGTAAGTAAGATTCTTTACAACGTGCTTCTTCGCCTTCTCGCTAAGAGCCAGCATCGTATCGCCCATGTCGATGCCGATGACCTGTCCGCGCGGACCGGTCATTTTGGCGGCAATAAAACATTCAATGCCCGTGCCGCTTCCCAGATCCACGACCGTTTCTCCTTCACGAATGCCGGCATCCGGCACTGGCGAGCCGCAGCCGTAGCTACGGTAACGCATCTCTTCGGGAATATGCGCAACCATCGGTTCCGGATAACAGACCGGATTGAGAATGTCTTCCCTGACTTCCACCGCCGCCTGCGAATAGAAACGATTCACCTGCGTGTGGATGTCGTGTCCCGGCAGAGAGAGAACACAATTGGAGTGGGTAAAGAAGATATCGCTGCCTTCAGCGGGGCAGTCGCCGAGTTTTTCCCCCATTCTCAGCCGGAAAGCGGGATAGCCGTCGGTGATACTGTAACTTGCCTCACGCGTAATCAGCCACTGGACAATACTTGTATAAAGTTCCGCGTAGGGATCATTCGCGGCAATCTTTCCTGAATGCACATAACTGTGATCTATATCGCCGCCGCCAATGATAAACCGCAGCGGATTCGTACCATATTGATCACTGTGATTCAATGAGGCGTCGCGGACGCTTTGAAGCACGGCACTTTCCTGCCAGACTTTCTTGAGTCCTGACTGGATGGAACCGCAGCGCATGCTTTCCGTATAGACAAGCGCCGGTGTCGGATAAACCTGGCCGTCCGGCCCAACGGCCAGGGACTGCCAGCCCGCATTGCTCAAATCATATTTGGTACCGGGACAGGAAAAGACCTGGGACCGCAAAATTTCGATGTTATCGATTTTGACTCCCGCCTTTTCCGCCTGTTCCTGAGCGGCAATCAGAAAATGAAAAATGGTTTCAGGATCAACAAGCAGGGATTCGTCCGCTCTGCCCTTCTGGAAGAGCCAGAGAAAATGTACATTGGAGATTTTTTGGTCGGCTGCAAAATCGATCAGCCCCGGCATTTCATCAACGTTTTGACGTGTTACGGTCATCGCCAGGGTAACGGGAAATCCCAGCTCCCGGAGCAGGGCCAGATTACTTTTCAATTGCCGGAAAGCGCCTATGCCCCTTAAAGCGTCATGGTTTGCTTCCAATCCGTCAACGCCCACTTGAAAATGCAAACGATCCTTCGGAAAAGTCAGGAAAAAATCTTTTTTCCCAGCCAGAAGGGAAAGGTTGCTCAGCACAACAACGTGCGTATCGGACAACTGAAGAATGCGCTGGACGCTTCTATCAAAGGCTCCAGCAAGAAGCGGTTCACCGCCCGTAAAGAAAAATATCCTGCTTCCCAGGTTGTAGGCTTCGTGAATAATGCTTTCGCAATCCTCCGGCGAAAGTTCATCTCGTTCCCGGGGCGAGGATTTAAACAGGCAATGTCGGCATTTCAAATTGCAGCGGTTGGTAATATGAATCCAGCATTCCTTAAGATTATCCATGTTCAGCAGCTCGGATCGCGATTGATAACTCACACCCGTCGGACCCTCGATTCGTTTCAGTAAATAATCAATTTCCCGGTTGCTCTGACCCGTCTTTTGTAGCAGCTCCAGCGCCGCGTCCGCTGCCTGATTGGGCACAAACCAATCCGGAACATCAGGACGCACATAAATCGGAATGTTTTGAAACTGCAAACGCTGCCACTTTTCAATTTGATTCATATTATTATCCTATTCCCCTACTTCAATAAACTCCAGATAGGCTTCCGCATTTGTTCCGGTGTTGTCGGAATCGCTCATGACGGCGATTCCCGCCATGGCCGGCGGCTCTTTACCAAAGGCTTTCCGGTAATCTTCCAGAACGTTGACGGATTCTTCCACCCATTGGCCAACTTTTTCGTTTCCTCTCTCCAGCACCACCATGTACGCTTTGCCCGTGTAAGGACTGGCGATAAATCGTTCAGAAATATTTGCTCCTGTCCAGACATAATTGAGCGTGCTGTGCGGCGGATACTTGCCGTAGATGGCTTTCGTGGCTTTATAAATCAGACTTTCTCCCAGAGAGGCGCGGTCAGGATCATATTGAAACATGACATAAACGCGGATGGGATAATCGTCTCCCGCTTTTTCTTTGGGGTTGCCGCGATCGGACAGTTTTGTCACCTTCCAGCGCCAATGCAATCGAGGATTTTCATAAATATTAAAAGTGCGGCGATAAACAATAGCCGAAGCGGAAGCCCGGCTTTCAGCCTTGAGGATCGACTTGTTTCCTTCTGAGACCAGCGTGTATTTTGAATGCGCCTTGATCTTCGGAAAAGTGAGGGGTTCCCAATCGGTCAAGCTGTCAAAATTGATACGGAAGAGAACATTTGATTCGGCCAGCGCCGTTATCGCTCCCGTAACAATGAAAAATGTTAATAATAGTAAAACAGTCTTATGTTGCATGAGTATTCTTTTATTCCCTATCATGATTCTTATGGCGTAATATTAGTGTCTTTATTTTCCCCGATCTTGCGGAAAAAAGGACGCAGCAAAACAGGAATCAGGAAAGCAACGGCCGCAATAACAATGCCGATGATAACGCCCCGGACATTACCGCGCATGATCAGTTCGCTCAGTGAACTGCCGAAGGCCACAAAGGCAATACAGGCCGGCAGCATAAACACAAACGTACTCCACAGATATTGAAAAAAAGCGATCGGCGTCAGACCGAACAGATAATTGAGCAGATTGAAAGGAAAAACGGGAATCAGGCGCGTAAAGGCGACGGCCTTCCAGCCATGTTGACTGACTTTATCCTGAAGCCAGTTCCAGCGTTCTTCCGGGATCCTGGCCTTGACGGCATCCTGAAACAGATAACGCGACAGGAAAAAGGGCAGACAAGCCCCCATAGTCGCTCCGGTAATGGAAAAAATTACCCCCCAGACCGGCCCCCAGAAAAAACCGGCGGCCAGGGTGATGGGAATGCTGGGCAAAAATAGCGCGGGCGCAACGGCATAGATCAAAAGAAAAATGGCCGGCGCCGCGACCGGATGCCGGCTCAAAATGTTTTTCAATGCGTCTGCCGAAAATATTCCCTGTTGATTTAAATAAACACCGCCCACGATCAGCAAAACAATCATAAATATTATAAAAAATCTCGGCGTCATTAATCTTACTGACGTCGCGAGTGACAAACGGTTGATCCATTGCTTCACCGGCGATGGAACTGTTTGACGCGGCGACTCCCCGGTTAAAAACTCCAGCAGATGGGCAGACTTCATTCCCCGCTGCAAAAACCGGTTCTGACAGCCCGCGCAATAGGTCACCACCGTTTTGTTCTTTGCCTCCTGGACGATATTGTCCAGAAAGCGACCCGCCATTTCAGATGAGACGGAATTCAGACCGCCGCCAAGACCGCAGCAAAGCGATTCGGAGTTTTCCATGTCATGATCCTTTTTTGCTGTCGGATACAT
>DAOLNX010000169.1:0-3523 GCA_035416785.1 Smithellaceae bacterium
CATAGTGAAATCCCTTGACGGCAGCGAAAAAACTAGCAGAAATCAAGCCAGTTATGTTTCTTGGCTTAATAGCTGGCAATTAAACCCCTTGCTTTATGCTGCGACGAAATAAAAAGGGTCATTATGGCACAAATTGTGTCGTTTATTTAAGGGAATCCTTCAAGAGACCGTGCGATTATGGAGGTCATCAAAAGAGAATTTGGCAATATTTGTTATAAATGGCGATCCTTTTATGATATTAGAAAACCCTGTTAACGAAAAAATAAAATACATGATCAAAAATTCTCATCATTGCCGCAGTTTCTTTAAGTTCCAATGTCAGTCCACCAGGATCGAAACCGCGAAAAAGGAAGGATCGGCGCATGTGGAAAATCAATAACAGCTCACAAACGGATGCCGTTCCCTCCCAAAAGATTCTTGTTTGCGCCGCGGCCATTGCCGCTTATGCCCTGACCAACTATTTTTTGCGCATCCATCTGCCCGGCGTATCCGACGTGGATTTGCGTCCGCAAATTGTTCTCATTCTCATTATCGGCTATCTCTACGGTCCATTTTACGGTTTTCTGGCAGGGTTTGCCGGGAACTTTTGCACGGATCTTCTTTTTGGCTACGGCTTGAGGTATCTGCCGAGCTGGACAATCGGCAACGGCTTAATCGGCGCGTTGATTGGCTTTTTCCCTTACCGCAGGGCCGCAAGCCTTGAACGAATCGGCCAGATGGTCTGGCTGATCATCTGGCTTATTTTCGTCAATACGGTATCGCTGGCTTACGCTGCCGGAATGGTAAGCATCCTCGACAAGCATTTGCCGTCGGCGATCAACTTCCGCTACTTTTACGTACCGGCTTTGCTGTCCAATATGATCATTTCGCTCGTCCTGTTTCCCGCGATTCTCTTCAGTTTGCAAAGATTCAAACTCAACTATCCGATCAAGCTTTCACTGGCCGTTTATTACTTCACGGTTATTCTGCTGGCTTTGTCCTGGATCGTGCTGAATCCGACCTATCGCTATCTTCCGGCGCTTTTTAATCCATCCTCCCTGAGCATGGAACAGGGCAACGCTCTGGTGGACGCTTTCAGTTACTGGTCTCTCTTGCTCGTGATCCTTTTGGTTTTGAGCTTTGTTGTTTCCGGCTGGATGTCCAAGGCCATTATTGCGCCACTCAAGCAACTGGAGGCTGCGGTATTGACGGTCCTTCGGGGAGATCCTGTTTCCGCGCAGAAGCTTGACGGACTTGCCCGACGTAAAGACGAGATCGGAATTCTGAGTTACACGGTGCAACTGCTCAGTGAAGAATTCTGGGAAACCCAAAAACTGTCGCGTCGGGAACTGGAAAAGACATTGAAATTTATCGATGCACGGGACACGGGCACAGATGTCCTGATTGTGGCCCTTGCATCTCTATTTGGTAAAGACAATCCCGGGGCGCCCGAGATGAAAAACATTCTTAACGCCTCACCGGAATTGTCGAATATGAAGGCTATCGCCCTGGTTATCTCCACGTGCGGTCTTCAGGAGCTGGCAGCTACATATTCCGACGCCAAGATCGAAAAGAGTTTTCAGGGAATGGATGTCAACATTACTCAAGCGGCGTTGACGAGGGATCAGCGCCAGGCGCTTGCCCTGGCTATCGATGTTCATCTCCTGTTCAAAGGCCGGTTGAAGGTCATCAATCTTCATGCGCCCCTGAACCGGAACATGGCGTTTCACCTTCTGGAAAGGGCGCACGCCTTCCGTTTAAGCCGGAAAAAATATGCGGGTTATGTCACCGAACCCGGCATTGTGAGCAAAATCCTCGACCAATGGGAGAAAACTGCCGGAATCGGGGATGAAGACATCACCAAGAAGATGAACCGGGCGGTGGCAAACGGAACAATTATCGGTTATCATATCAAACAGATAGAGAATCTGGCAAATTTTGACATTGACCTCAAAATTTCCTACAGCCACAACGACATCAAACACATCAAACAGCTGGTCGGCCTTTTAATCGGAGAAAATATGCAGGCCAAACTGCAGATGGAACCGAAGCGCTCCTCCTTTCTGTTCATGGACGGTTGGGAAATAAAGGAAGCCATGCATCTGGAGACACTGCCCGACGGCCGGAAGGTGACTCACATGACGGAGTTTGATCTGGCGATGGAGTTCACTCTGCCGGAAGACAGGGATCGTTTTCGCCAAATCATTGATCATTACGCCAAACGGGAAGATGAGGAAAACGGTAAGATATTGTTCGATTCCTTCTATCACCCTTTATACAAATCGGATGTGCCCCTGGAAGGATTCAACCGCATTGCCAATATCATTCTCCGGGACAAAACGCATATCGCGCAGACCTTTGTCAAAGAAGAAGACGCCGCGGCCAAACTCGAATGGCTCAAGCGGGAAATGCCGGATATGGATATTACCGTAACGCCTGCCTGGGTAAATGATGAATTCTTCAATTACTTAAATCATTTACCGCGGCCATAACATTCAGAGGATGCGTACAAAGAGAACTGGCTCAACGCCTCCGTCAGCCTCAAAGGTCAACATCGTGAAGTTATGGAAAGTCCCAATTGTTTCTTCTGCAAGCTTGATGAATTCATTAAAGTAAACAAGGATCAAGAAAAACCATGGATCAACAAATCAGCAAAGGAAATGTCGTTATTTACCAGTCGCCGTCGGGGCCGGACATACAAGTCAAACTGGAACAGGACAGCGTCTGGCTCACACAAAAACAGATGTCCGAATTATTTAACACGGAAAGAAGTGTTATTACAAAGCATCTCCGAAACATATTTGATTCAGGCGAATTGGAAGAAAAAAGCAATGTGCAAAAAATGCACATTGCCTCTTCTGACAAACCGGTTGCTTTTTATAATCTCGATGCAATAATTTCCGTCGGTTACCGTGTAAATTCAAAACGAGGCACCCAATTCCGTACCTGGGCCACCAACGTCCTGCGCCGGCATCTGGTGGACGGCTACACCCTCAATGAAAAGCGCCTGAAGGCACAGCAGGGAAAAATGAAAGAACTGCAAGACACCGTGCGGCTGCTTGGCAACCTGGCCCTCTTGGATAGCGTCTCGGATGAGGCCAGGGGGATTGTGCAGATCATCGCTGAATATTCAAAAGCCCTCAATATCATTGATGATTTCGATCATCAGCGTCTGACCACGCCCAAGGGGACAAAAAAAGCAAAATACAGACTGACCTATGATGAAGCCAGAGCAATCATCGAACAGATGAAAGTCAAATTCAAGGACTCCGCGCTGGTTGGGCGTGAAAAGGATAAAAGCTTCCGGGGCGCGCTGGGCGCCATCTACCAGACTTTTGACGGCAAAGACGTTTATCCCACGGTTGAAGAAAAAGCAGCGCACCTGCTTTACTTTGTCACCAAAGACCACAGCTTTATTGACGGCAACAAACGGATTGCCGCCGCCCTGTTTGTTTGCTTCCTGCAAAAAACCGGCATCCTGCTGGGGAAAGACGGGCGCAAGCGTATTGACGACAACACACTCGTCGCGCGTAACATTTACCCC
>DAOLNX010000170.1:0-3457 GCA_035416785.1 Smithellaceae bacterium
GCGCCCGCCTGACGATCCGAACGATATTTTCCTGAAACTCCGAGCGATAGACATAATCGAACGCGTCGTCCACGCCGAAATGCAGCAGAAGGACATCAGGCCGGAAGCAGTCAATGTCCTGATCGAATGTTTCGATCCCGTCAAAAGACGTCTGTTGAAAACGGGAACGGTTGATCACCTCGATCCCCCGGGGGCGAAGCCGGTCTTGAAGAATATCGGCATAGCCTCTTTGCGCCGCATGCCCGGCCGCAACGCTTCCGCCGCGAATCAGCAGTTTCATCCCTGCCCTCCTGTCGTTGGGGGAAAGCATTACCTGATTTTCGGGATTTAATCAAAGGGCCGCCGTCGCTTCGGAAGGCGATTGTATAAAATGGTGCAAGCGTTTTTCATGGCCGCGTCTTCTGCCCTGCCCGTAAACAACCGATGCCATCATGCCAGAAATAAGCAGACCATCTCTATAACCATTGTTTCTCAGTCACCCCGCCCTTGATGGGCGGGGCCGGGGGCGGGTGGTTCTATAATAAATCTCAACAAGACGTAAACAGTTTATGAAATCCCGTTCATCGAACTTTAACTTAAGACCTGAGGGGCATATCCCCCCTTCCACATTTTCCCGGCTTTAGTCAGAACGGATTCAGTTTAACATCTTGCCGGCGCGCTCTTTCAAGGCCTCTTCCACTTTTTTGAAGTATTCAGTGCTTTCAGCCACGTAAACATGCCGGACCTGGGCTTTGAGTTTGTGTATGTAGGATATAACCTTTTCCACACCGCCCGGGTCCACACCGCCGGTTGACGTGAATGACCCGTAAAATTCATAGTAGTTTCCATCCTCGAAAACCAAAAAGACCTGGTCCGAGGGCTGCCCGCGCTCCTTCTGGGCCACCACAACGGCGCTGATCCGCCTGCCGACAATTTGCCTGACCGCGTCTTTCATCGATGCCTCCTTTGCCATTTGTCAAACCATCTGAACCTGCCTGGTCGATCCCGTGCGACTCTATCAGCAATCCGAAGCGCTTCATTTTGCCTATTTCATCCGTTTGATCATTTATCGCGTAAAGGCTGCATGCCTCATCAAGCCGGTTATTGCTTCTTATAACAAAACTGGTAGGACATTTTGTGTCTCAGGAGAAAAATATTACCTACGCCCGGTCAAATGGCTCGGGCTGCTTCCACAACACCCCTAGCCGTCTTAAATATTTACCTTGACAATTAAGGTCTCCATGTTATCAAAAAGACACAGTAAATATCATTAAGGCATGGCATGGAAAAGTACGTCGACTACTGGGTTTCACAATCAGACAACGATTTACCCGTAGCGGAAAGCCTGCTGGAAAAGGGACATTACACATGGTCTCTTTTCATCGGCCATCTTGTTCTGGAGAAGTTATTGAAAGCGCTTTACGTTAAAGAGCATCAGAAAATCGCACCTAGAATTCATGATCTTGTTAAGCTTGCCAAGGCAACAAGCCTCCGTATCAGCGATGAGCAATTGCTGTTCTTAAGTGAAGTTTCCGATTTCAACATGGAAGGCAGGTATCCCGACGAGAAGAATCAGTTCGCCGCCAGGTGCAACAGGGAGTTCGCAACGGATTATTTAAGGCAGATAAAGGAGATGCGCCTGTGGCTCAAAAAGCAAGTGGCAAAATAGAAAAAACCATTAAGACCTACATCGAGCAACTGGAGAGCATCGGCATTCATGTTCAGCAGGCCATTTTATTTGGTTCATACGCCAGCGGGACAAACGATGAATGGAGCGACATTGATCTGGCGCTTGTATCAAAAGATTTTGTCGGGAACAGATTTGAAGACAGAAATAAAATTCGCAAAATCACACTGCAAGTCAACAGCGATATATCCCCGATACCCTACCGACCGGAAGATTTTAACGACAGCGATTATTTTGTCAAAGAAATTCTGGAAACGGGAATTCGGATTGTGTGAAGGGACACCAGTAGGTCATCATGACGGTATGAAGTTTTAAAAGAAAAGGGTTCTCTGTGTTGCCTTAATTATTTATCGATCCCGTGCGACTCTATCAGCAATCCGCAGCGCTTCATTTTGCCTATTTCATCCGTTTGATCATTCATCGCGTAAAGGCCGCATGCCTCATCAAGCCGGTTATTGCTTCTTATAACAAAACTGGTAGGACATTTCGTGACTCAGGAAAAATATGTAACCGACGTCCGGCCAAATGGCTCGAGCGGCTTCCAGGCCAACCCAACCACCCCGGAAATGCATCGAATCAAATACCGCCGCTGATCTTTCGTAAAGATAGATTAAGGACTGATCCTACAGCCAGATGCACTAAAAGCCTAATGAATACAAATGTTTCGTTTATCAACTTAACAACTTAAGGGCGACGCCCCAAATCCGTTTATTCAGAAAATGATCTTTCGGACATTATCCTTTCAATACGCGGCCTGAAAACGTTGACATATCTATTCGCATGATCCGCAAGCCATCTTTTGATTGGGTCTCTATTTGCAGGAGATCTCAAGTCGTCAAAGTATGCTAGTGCACCGACTGTATGTTTCCCATCAGTACTTTTCCAGCTCAACTTCTCTCCCAATTCACTTTCGATTTTTTCTTTATCAGCAAGCAACCTTTCAAATATCATATTGGCCAATGAACCGCGTGAAAAAGTTAAAAACACACCTACCTCTTTTGTCTTTTGATAAAAATATACTGTGATCCACGAATTGCTTTTTGCCGGCATTCGTAAAAATATATTTCCCAACGTTGTACTTTTCGGCAACGGCTGAGCAGAGTCGTCTAGCTTTAACTCAGAAAGAAACTCGGTCCAAAACTCTGAATAGAACTTCTGCGATTCACTCATTTCGACGGGTTCGTCTTTTTCTATTTCTTCAGCCGTCTTCGCGATTAAACCGTCGGCGTCTAAAGTAATTACCGTCCGATTAACAATCATCGTTTGCGCCAGTATTCTCGGCTGAACCAATAGCTCTTTATCGCCAAGCCTGTATATCACCATCTCGACCAGGCCAAACGAAAAATGAAGCGTTCCATGATTCTCTATAAATTCCGCTATCGCCGCCACGCCTTCGCGTATACCATCGCCTACAATCAAAAGAAGAAATTCGCCGTGCTTGAGGCTTCTCGAGACCGCATCAACGAACTCTGCTTCTGCCAGATCAGGATACTCTTCGGCCATGATGTCAAACAGGCGTTTTGGTGCGCCCGTGCTTGTCCGCAGCGACCTTGATACTTCCCGCTGAAGATCTTCATACGTCCAGCGACTGATTTCTTTTGCATAATCTAATATCTGACCGATGACCTTGCGGCGTGCTTCCGGGTTTCGCCATAGTTTTGCTTCAAGAATAATCAACTTACCTGCAGGTGTCGCGTAAAGAACATCGATTGCACCTGCGGGCGTATTGAGCTCTTGGCAAATGGGTATTAGATTTGCGTAGAATTGATCCAGTTCGCTGATGGGTAACGC
>DAOLNX010000171.1:0-3448 GCA_035416785.1 Smithellaceae bacterium
GCCAGCCCACGCCGGGCTTTTCGTGGTTTATAAACGGGATAGCTCGATGGTAACTTTTTTGTTCTCCTGTTGCCGTCTGTCTTTACCTTTTATCAGCAGTTCACCATCATCAAGGAAACAGCTTTCCACGCAACCGAGCGGGAGCTGTTCGACAATTTCCATTTTCCGGTTCCGGATGCGCATCAGGTACATGAAGAGGTAATCGGAGTTGACAGCCTGTGGCAGATCCAGCCTCAGAATGGCATAATCGACGCAGCGAAAGGAAAAGCAAAGATCGGGTTGCAGCTGCGCTTCCAGAGTGACTTCATCACCGTAGACGCTGATGACATCCAGGGAGGACAGGCCATTTTGCATGGTAAATGAGCAGCGCTGAATTTCACCGGAGGCGGATTTGATCCGCTGCCAGAGCGCATAGTTCTCCGGCGCTGCGAGAAAAATTTCCACCTGGCGTATTGTCAGGTTAGCGACGCGTGCGTAACGGGCCATCGATTCCATGCTGCCAGTATCTTCCCATGACGCATTCAGGATGGCCTCCGTCGTCCTGCCGAGTAAATAAATCTCCTGCAGAATCTGCTGACTTTCCTCGGGATGGTTGCGCAAACGGAAGGCGGCGGCCTGATACAGCAGCGGTTCGGTACGTCCCCAGAGGCTTCCGGCTGAAGCGGTAAGCTCCACCTGCGGACCATCGGCAGCGGAAAACTTCTTCTCCTCCTGCTGGTATACATGGCGGCAATGGGTCAGTAACTACCCCGGCGGGGAATACACCGGGGACAATTTGCAGGAAACCCACGGATAGGCGCCGCCCAGCTATTCGACCTTGATTTCTGCCGACTTTTGCACAAAAGCACAAATTGAAATATGTTAATAATAAGGAGGCACGGAAGGCTTCTTTATTAAATCCACTTTAACCGCCTTCCGCACCAAAAAAAATGTCATCAAAATGTAATGTTCCGTCGGAAAAAAATCAAACAGCCAAGTATACAAAAAGCTTGGAAATCGTCAATCCTTGCTGCGCGGGTCTTGACATTCACAAAGAGAAGATTTGGGTATGCACTTCTCCTTTCCGGGATGGTGTCGCCCCCGAAGTAAGCACTTTTGCCACTGATACGGCCAGTCTGGGAAAATTGGCACTCTATCTTCAGGAAAGAAAGATCACAACGGTCGCGATGGAATCCACTGGTGTCTATTGGTTGTCCGCCTTTCTCATGCTTCGGCAAGAGAACCTTAACCCGATCCTTGTTAATCCCTGCGATATCAAAAACATTAAAGGTCGTCCCAAAAGTGACCGTGCTGATTGTGTGTGGATCTGCCGCCTTCATTCTTACGGCTTTTTACGTGCATCCTTTGTTCCCGCTGATACGGTTCTGGATTTACGCTCCCTTTACTACGCTCATGAAAAATTCACTGCCGAATCGGCCAGTACCATTCAACGAATGAATGATGAATTGGTAAAAATGAATATTCGTGTTGATCTCATTTTAACCGATCTTTCCGGTGTCAGCGGCGTCCGTTTGGTTGAGGCCATTCTGCGGGGCGTCCGTTCTCCGGAGAGTCTGTACCAATTGCTCGACAAACAGATTGCAAAAAAAGACAAGAATACAATCCTCTGCTATCTCAAGGGAAGAGATCAGGCAGGCAATATTTCCATCCTTTGTTCCTGGTACCGTGTATACCTGAAGCTACGGGAAGAGATTTCCTGCATTAATGAGCAAATCTATGGGATATTACAAAGTTTGCCTAAAAAGGCAGACGCCAAAGATATTCCCCGGGTCAAAAAGAACTATCGCGAAGACAAACTCGACTTCCCCTATGAGTTACGTCCGATTTTTTTCGAAATTTATGGAGTGGATCTTACCCAATTGCCAGGAATTGGCGCTGGAGTATTGCTGGCGCTGATTTGTATGGTTGGCACAGACTTGTCTCCCTGGCCCACCGCCAAACATTTTGTGTCCTGGCTTGGTCTGGCTCCAATCAACAAGGAAAGCGCCGGGCATTGCAAAAGCAGTTCAACCCGACGAATCCACAATCTCCTGGGCAATGCTTTCAAAATGGCTGCCATGGCTGCAAAGCGCACGAAAACTTATATCGGGCGAACAGCAAGACAGTTGGCCTCCCGCATTCTTCCCAAAAAAGCAAAGGTGGCCATGGCCAGAAAGCTGGCTGAACTGGTCTACAACATCCTCCAAAACGGCATGGATCTAAAAGTGAAAACGGAAGAACAATACGAGCAGAGAAGAAAACAACGTGACATCCGCTTTTTTGTCAAAGGACTGTGCAAGTACGTTGTTAATGGCAAACTCCTTCCTGAAGTGGAGGAAGCATACCATGAGTACTGCCAGGGAATGAAGGCTGCATCATTGACAAACGCATAAAAAGGCGCGCCAAAAGAATCGTTACAAACACTTGCATTAATCAGGATTCCGGGCATGGCAAATCGAATGGACTGTGGTGAGTAAATCCCGAGGTCAGTATGATTGGGTCGGCTATTCGAACATTTTTTGGTGGACCGTCAAGAACGGATTCCCCGTATAGGAGAGTGGCTTTCAAGCATTAAGTCTTTATGCCAACGCGATGCCGACTACATGCCCCTTTTTTCATGAGGAATAAATAAAATGACATAACGTCCAGCAGATAAAAAGCAGCAGCATTGAAGACACAACGATAATTGCAGATGAAAGTGAATTTTTTTACCGTGATTCACACCGGTGGATTTTGCCTTGTTTCCGGAAGATATTGAAATCCATAATGCATTGAAAACAAGGAGTTTAATTTAATACAAATGCATAAATGAACGTTCTTTGGGTGGTGGTGAATCATGCAAATGGGTGGCTAACCATGCGGGGGGTTTCATAGGAGTTTATCTGGGATATTACCTGGAAAAAACCATGGGTAAGGCCGGTGTGGAAATTGTCGCCAGAGGCACGGCCATCTTTTTCGGGTTGTGCGCCTGTGCTTTTCTGCCGATGTATGTCGGTGGACTCTGGTTCCGCTCGATTACCAAGGCAGGTGCCATCGCCGGCATGATCTGCGGCGCAACCACCTGCTTTCTCTGGATGCTGCTGATCCACGAAACCACGTCAAGGGCGCTGCTGTTCTGCAATGCCGTTTTTGGGCGCACTTCCCTGGCGCTTATCGATGGCAAACCTCTGGTTTGGGGACCTTTTGTCTGGCCCTATGTCGACCCCCTGATCATCGGCTTGCCCATCGCCATTATTATCACCATTGCCGTATCCTGCTTTACCCCCAAAATGCCGGAAAAACACCTTCTGATGTGCCTGGGGAAACCCAAATACTGAATTTTTAACCACGAAAGACACGAAAAGACACAAAAAAAATCCCGGGAAGCAGCGTTGTTTGCAAACATGCGCTACTACCCAGGATTTTTTTTGTACTACTATCGCCCCAATTCTCTTTTTTTGAGAAAGATTTTTTTTGCAATGAAAACAGA
>DAOLNX010000172.1:0-3421 GCA_035416785.1 Smithellaceae bacterium
CGATATAGTTGCACAGCGCGAGGGATATTTCGTCAATGCGCATGTAGGCGCTGTGATAGCTTCGGTGCAGGGCGTATAGATTGTAATCCGGTGATTTGAGCATTCCGCGGGGGACGGTAATCCCGAAAACAATCACGGTTTCGGCATTTTTGCAGATGCGCCCGGGATGGTGCTTCTCGGGGGCTTCGGCAAAGCGATCCGCCGATGCAAAGCCAAGCTCCGTGACCTGCGGTTTCAGAAAAGCTGTAATGTCCTGCTTAATGTTTTCAATCATCGTCCACCATCCTTTTTTAAACCGGAAACCGTCAATAAATTTTTATTGGTTAAAAAATTAAGCGTTATGTCCCCCTGCTCTGTGGTGCACAATAGGGCCCTTCCGGAATCACGGCGAAAGAGCATCCCTTTCCGGCCAGATCGTCAATCGTTTTTTGCAGCGTTTCGGCGACTCTGCCTGAAGCGGCCTCGACAATATTTACTCCCAGAAAGGAGCTGTGGCCGGGAGGAATGCCATGCGTCAGAAAGTGAATTTTATTCAGTTCGATTTTCTCATAAACCCTGGCCTGCATCTGTATCTGCCACTGGTCTTTTACAACGTCGCTGGTCTTTTTGATGTCGCGGATAAAGCCGGAGAAGTCGTTTTGGTACTTGCGGAGCATAGTTTCAAACGTCTGTGATCCTACACCTTCCCCGCATCCGCCCGCGGCAATCATTGTTCCTCCGTTTTTTACACACGGCAGAGCGTTTACAAGCGCCTTGACGCATTGATAAAAGGTGGCGTCCAGGGGATAGCCCCCGCAGCCGGTGACCACCACATCCGCCTCTGCGTCTGCGGTCGGACAGGCCTTTTGGCTTGCGTAACCGCAGGCGACGGCATGGCTTTCAAAGAGGTCCCCGCCAAAGGCCCTGACGATCTTTTTTTCATGGTTCACGACCAGTTGAAGGCTGAAATCGGCGCCGGCAAGTTTGGCCACGGAAAGCGCCTCTTCGTGGCAGGGATTTTTCTCAAGCCGGGATGAAAAGGCGTTTGGTTGCGAGAGGAATTCATACCCGTGAAACTGTTTAATCGTATCCAGGGAGGAAAGCCCGGGGCAGATGGTTTTGCGCCCGCCTGAAAATCCTGCCATAAAATGGGGCTCGACAAGCCCGATGACAATTTTATAATCGGCCTTCGCAAAAATGCTGTTGAGCTTTACCGGGGCTCCGGAATGACTTGTGCCTGAAAGGACGGCCATTTCGCCTTGTGCATCGTGATCCACAATGGCATAGCTTTCGGCCAGCTCTTTGCCGAACATGAAGAGCCGCTCTTCGGCTGTGCTGGGCCTGTGCATGCCGGTGGCGATCAGAATGGTAATGCTTTTCCGATTGATTCCCGCAGATGCGATTTCATCCAGCAGTGCGGGCAAAAAATCCCGGTAGGGGATCGGCCGGGTAATGTCCGATACCGCAATGACCACATTGCTGTGAGGTCTTTTTTTGATCGAGTCCACAAGACTTTCCGAGCCGATCGGATTTCGAACCGCCTCCAGGGCAAGTTCTTTTGCGGAAGCGGAGGGAGTATCGTAGGATGAAAGATAGATCCGGCTTGTGTCGGGAAATTCTACGTCGAGCAGGGTGTGGTGATATCTTATTTCCGCTTTCATAAGATCTTTCCTTATGGAATCATTCCCACTGAAAAGGCCAGCATGAACTGCGCGGCATAGTACATCGGCAGACCCGCATAACGGTTGACGATTTTTTTTGCCACGAATCTGTGTCGTGCCACAAAGAGGTCTGAAACATAGAAGAGGATCGACCCTGCCATGACCAGTGTCCGGGCCTGAAGGCTGAAGTCTTGACGGGCGGTTAGGGAAGAAGCTGCCACAACCATGACGGAAATGATGGTGATATACGCGATCACCGGGCCCACCATGGAACCGAGATGGGGGCGCAGCCTGGTAAATACGAAGAAGGAAATGACGGACATTACGGCAAGGGAGATCCATGCGCCGGTTGTAAAGCCGGCGGTGATGAAAAACGCCAGAACGTATAAAATGTGTCCTGTGAGGAAGAATGCCAGGCCGGCGGTAAAGACTTTGCGGTTAAAGAAAAAGATCAGGCAGATATCGCCCGCAAAGCACAAGACCAGACCTGCCAGTATGAGATAAAAATAGGGATCCGCGCTATGGGGCTGGAGCAGAGCCGTTGCGATGAAGAGCGCTGACAGGAGCGGCTTGGTCAGAAGGATGCCCTTGAGGTTTTCTTTTTTTTCCGCCAAAAGAAGACCGCAGAGCAAAACGACGGCTGATGCCAGGATGACTGTTGTATTCATTATTTTCTCTCCATAAAATTGTACAGGTGCTTTCCTGCGTCTGGCGCTGTTGCGGTTGCCCTGTCGTGCAGCTTTCCTTTTTCAGCAATCAACACATCATCATTTATTACTCAAGTCATTTTTGCGGACCGGCGCCAATCTTAAATTTGCCTTTGAAATACTTTGCCCTGATCTCGGTCACTTCAGAAGCCCACTGCTCAAGCCCTTTGTTCTTAATCGTTGCCAGGTTGTAAACTTTTAAATTATGAGGATATCGATCGGCGCCCTCTGCCAATGGCTGTAATTTTGTGCAGGGAAAGTCACCGCACTCAAAACAAAAATCCAATTTTTTTGATTTCACGCATTCCAGTGTTTCACATTTGCCGGCGAGCATCGTGCATCCGGATGTCCGGCAGCCTTTGCAAAGCAATTTCTCTTTTGTCATTCCACGGGAGGCAAATCCGTTTTTCCTGTCTTCGGACATCTTTTCAAAAAAAGAATCGATATTCGTGTAATAAAATTCGCAGTTGAAGCAATCAATTCCGCAAACCGCCGTGCTTAATTTAAGATCATGCATCTCGTTCTCCCTGGTGTAATGATTTCAGCCCGTTTTGCAACTGCCTGACGAAAAAATCCGTCGGAACTCAGCGCTTGGCCGTAATGATTGGTTCAATATTCATGACTGACAAAAAACGCCGTCTACGGAACGGGGAGCGCATGAAACGCCGCCAGCATCACCATTGCCGACACGCCCGGGACGGCAATGAACAGCTCTTGCCAGAACATCATCACCGCGGCATCAGCGCGAACACACCCCAGCCCAGGTATTCACGCGTGTAAGCGGCGTAGCGCTCGGGCTCCGAGGTCAGTTGGGTTCGAACCTCTTTGGCTAACTCGTCACCGGGATTGGCTTCAAGCCATCGGCGCATGGTGAGCCACTTGGCCGCCTCGTATCGGTCCCAGCCGTCCTGGTCAGCCAAAACCATTTCCACGACGTCGCAGCCGAGGCGGCCGAAGGATGCGAGAAGTTCCGGAAGCGGGAGAAAGTCGGCAATGGCGTGGGCCTGACACCCCTTGGCCACATCTTCCGTCGGCGGCAACTGCCGCCAGTAGGGCTCGCCGATGAGGATGATC
>DAOLNX010000173.1:0-3398 GCA_035416785.1 Smithellaceae bacterium
ATACAAGGAAGTCGAGGCGGGGATCGCCAGAGTGGTGGCGGAGGTTTTCGGCCTGACCTGGCCTGCGCCGCCGGAAGTAAAAAAGGCCGATCTGGCCGTTTTGTCCGCCGAGCGGAAGCAGGTGCTGCTGCCCAGCTATGGGCCTTGGTATAAAAATTTTCCGCTTCCCGCCGATATTCACATAGAGGAAATGTCCTGGGTGCAGGTCAAAGAGTTGTTTTCATCTGAACTCAATTTCCTCCTGACAAACCGTCCCAAGTGATAGATCAGCACATTGTGTTCGTAAAAGAGGCTAAAGATCGAGATTTGAAGATTGACTTTGTTCGTTTTTACTTTGATATGTTCAATGACCTCTTTGTTGCCCGATTCCCTGAACCTGGGACAGCTTCCTTTTTAATGACTCCTGAACCCCAGCAGTGGGGGCTCCGTGGTGACCCTTACCTATGGATAGAAATGGTTAACCATCTTGCTACTACAAAAATGCCAGATTCAACAGACGATTTAATAGCAATCATAGAAAAAGCTTTCTGTGAGCTGACAGCATACCCTATCGCGCGCAGAGACAGTTTCTTTATTGAGAAATATTCTCATGGCGGAATGTCCAGCGGCCATGTTGATCCGCAATTTTGGAAAAATACACTGATTCCACTTCTGGTAGAGAGATACAAGAAATTGCATGGGAAATAAATTGGATGTTCTGTTTATGAAAGCCCGACCGCCGATGGATTCGATCGCGACCTGCTGAGCCGCTCCGGTTTAGTTTTAACAATGCTTACGATTAGACCTTGACATGAATGCAAGTTTTATCTTATAAAATCTATAACAAGCGTTATATTGGATAAGAACAATCAAAGAATCACATGTAAATGCAAAACATGATGGAGGGCTTTTATGAAGACTTATGCCGACAGACCATGGCTTGAGCACATGGATTCCAAAATCAACCGCAGTCCGAATTTGCCTGACACTCCGGTTCACCGGTTCCTGACCGATTCTTTCCGAAAATATCCGGATCACGTTGCGCTTTATTTTTACGGCGCCGAGTTTACTTACGCGGAAATGGAAAGCCTGACAAACAAGCTGGCCAACAGTCTTGTCCGACTGGGGATAAGAAAGGGCGACCGTGTGGCTCTCTGCATGGATAATTGTCCCCAGTATGCCATTGCTTTTTTTGCCGTCCTGAAGGCGGGTGCGGTTGTCGTGCAGATCACACCCATGGCCACGGAGAGGGAAGTTCTCTATCTGCTCAATGATTCCGGAAGCAAAAGCATGATCACGCTGGATTATATCTGGCCAAGGATCAAAGGCGCGATGAATGAAAGTAATCTCGCCTTTGCCGTCGTCGGCAGCATTTACGACTATCTGCCGTTGAATCCTTTTCCGGTAAAACCTTTTGCCATTCCCGAAAAGCCGCTGGGGTATGAAGCCGCCGCGAACGTTTATGAGTTCAGAACCCTGTTGAATGAGGCATGCACATTTGTTCCGCCGGTCATTGACAGCCGCAGGGATCTGGCGGTTTTACAATATACGAGCGGGACGACCGGTTTTGCCAAGGGGGTGATGGTTACGCATTTTAATCTTGCTTCGTATATTACGCTGCTGATGGCGATAGATTACAAAAGCGTGCCCGGAAAAGAGGTCTATCCGGTCACCCTGCCCATGTCCCACAATTATGCAATGTTCCAGACGGTCGTTGCACCCATTGCCATGGGAGGCAAAGTTGTCATTATGGTGCGCTTTCATCCGGATGAAGCCCTCAGGATGATTGACAGCCTTCATCCCACAATTTTCAGGGCCGTGCCTACGATGCTGACCATGATGATCGCCCATCCCCGTCTTGCGGAATTTAACCTCCGTTCCGTCCGCCACTGGGTTGTCGGAGGGGCGCCGGTTCCCGATGAGCTGGTGGCGAAATTTCAGCAGGTGTCCGGCGCCAATGTTGTTGAAGGATACGGGTTGACGGAATCGACTTCCGGAGTCGTCCTGAATTCATTATATGACAAGACGCACAAGGGCATGGGCTTTCCGGCCATCATGATGGACGCCCGCGTCATCAACCCTGAAACCGGCGAGGATGTGCCTTTCGGGACCGACGGAGAACTGCTGCTGAAAGGTCCGGCCATCAGTCCGGGCTATTGGAACAAGCCCGAAGAAACGGAGAAGACGTTTAAAGACGGCTGGCTGTATACCGGTGACATCGTACGCATGTCGGAGCTGGGCGTACTGCAGTTTGTGGACCGGCTCAAGGAAATGATCATTGTCTCGGGTTTTAATGTCTATCCGACGGAAGTGGAAAATGTGCTGTATGAATGCCCCGGCGTAATGGAAGCGGCGGTGATCGGGTGGCCGGATGAACGCCAGGGAGAAATTGTCAAGGCGGTGGTTGTTCCCCGAAAGGACATGCTCTTGAATCCTGACGGGATTATCGGCTTCTGCAAAGAGCGGCTGACGGCATACAAGGTTCCGAAGGTCGTCGAGATTGTGGAAAGTTTGCCGAAGAATCCGTCCGGCAAAATCCAGAAGAAAGCCTTGAAAAAGAAAGGATAGATTTCGGTAACACAACGGATTCAGAGTTTGATGCAGACAGCATCAGTCCCTATCAAGTGCAGGTTCGTGTTCAAATGCTTTGTTGATGCGCAATTTGCATGACCTGCACCTGACCGTACGATGACTGTCCGGCGGCGAACAATCGTTTTCTTCCTACAATTTCTTTACCAGCTTGCCTGCAGGCCCAGCGCCCGGACCCTGGCCGTTACTCCCTTGATGACCTGGGCAAAACGGTCGCCTTCGGAGGCGGAAACCCAGGTAAACATGGTTCTGTCGCCTTCCACACCGATGTAATTCGGGAAACTTTTTAACTGAGCAAATTGTCCAAAGCTTTACCGGTGTGATTAAATTGATGCCGACAGGTTGGGTTGTTGTGCAAATCAAAAGTTTAACTTGCGATTTGCACAAAGTTGATTCATCGAGCGTCTCTCCCGGATTTGTCTTATACAACGGTGAGCAGCCGTTTAACGTCCGGGGCGCGCGTATTTTCAATCCCCTGCTTGTTGACAACATCTGGCAGAGCCTGACTTCAGGCGCTTGAGCGGGAATGATTGCGCGGACGGTGTTTGGAGGATGAAACTATCAAAACCGTCATTCCGGACAAGCGCAGCGCGATCCGGTACAGTGGTGCGGACATTGATGTCCGCTAACAGCGGGGCTGAAGCCCCGCACTACATTACACAACCTGTTTTCCCGTGAGACTGTGTTGCGTTTTAATGACGATTATCTATTGCGACACAGTCGCTGGCATCGGTATGACCTGAAGGTCACGCGTGACAGTATTATCAACTATTTCCTGGATTCCGGTTTTCACCGGAATGACGGGAAAAGAGGTTGTGCACCTGTCGAAG
>DAOLNX010000174.1:0-3396 GCA_035416785.1 Smithellaceae bacterium
CAGGCGTTTGTTTGTGTTTGATCCTGCGCGACGCAAAGTCGTTTATGAGGATGACTTGCCGGCAAAATATGGAAGTTTGTCCTCCGGCGGGCAACAAGGGCCTCGTGTATTTATTTCCGGCCCGGACAAAACGGTTTATGTATTAATGAGAAAAGCCATCGCCTGTCTGGATCAGGATACCTATCAGTTGAAAATCCTTGCCGAATCTCCGGTAATCATCGAATCGGGCGGCGATTATCTTGAAGGACGCATCTATTTCGGCAGTGGCTCCCATATGTATAGTTACGGCATCCGCCAGTAATCTTGTCTTCGGCTCGGGATCGTCTATTTTGAGATATTTTCAGTCCTTGAGACCTTTGAAAAACTCATTTTGCCGTCATTCCCTTGAAAAAGGGAATCCAGAAAACTATTGATATTACTGGATTCCCGCTTTCGCGGGAATGACGTCCCGGTCCACTTTATGTAGTTTTGCAAAGCTCTCTCCTTGTCATAATGGGCAGGAAAATCAGTGAGGTTCAGGCCATCCAGCAAAAAACAAATCCACGTCGGCTTTTTGACTTAGCGCGGGGCGATAAGCTTTTCCAAAGCGAGTTTGTTCGTAGAGTTGGAACCACCATGCTCTCTCAAGGGGCCATCTTGGTCGTATCGATGGCGATTGCCGCGATGACGGCAAGGTGGCTGGGCCCATCCGGCAAAGGCCAATTTGCCATGGTCTTTATGGCTCCTGCGCTGATGCAAATGTTTTTCAGTGTGGGCTTAAGTCCGGCCAATGTTTATTATGCCGGTTCGGGAAGGCTTCCCATCCGCCAATTGACGGAAAATTCGATGGCCTTTGTCCTGATCGGGACAGCTGCAGGTTTGGGATTGGCCCTTCTGGGATTTTTATGCGATTGGTATCCCGTTGTTTTGCCTGGTATTTCGCCTTCCTATATTCTGCTGGGCATGATTGCGCTTCCTCTGGGGCTTTGCCTTATCAATCTGAATGCTCTTCTTCAGGGACTCCAGCGTATTTATACGCTGAATCTTCTCAATATTGCCGGATCGCTTCTCTCTATCTCGTTCATGACGGCATTCCTGATCCTCCTGAAATGGGGATTGCCGGGCGCGATTCTGGCGTCTTTGTCCGTCCAGAGTGTTATGCTTATTCTGACGGCTTTTTTTGTCCACCGTGAAGGAGGGCGCTTCCGACCAAAATGGAACGCAAAAGTTGTTACCCCGACGCTTGGCTACGGACTGAAAAGCTATCTGGGCAACCTGCTGCAGTTTTTCAACTATCGCTTTGACATGTTTATTGTCAATTTTTTTCTCGGTCCGGCAGGTGTCGGCATCTACGGCGTCTCCGTGGTGATGGCGGAGCTTTTGTGGCAGCTTCCCAACGCAGTCAGTTTCGTCATCTTTCCGAAATCGGCCAATTCCTCAAAAGAGACGATGAACCGTTTTACGCCGAGGGTTTTCTGGACAATACTGGCGATTACTCTTGTCGGAGCAGGCGGTCTGGCGCTGGTGGGCAAAACGGCTATTCGTATTCTGTTTTCAAACGCTTTTCTTGACGCTTATGTTCCGCTGCTGGTTTTGCTGCCCGGTGTTATTCTGCTGGGAGCGGGCAAAGTGCTGACCAATGACATTGCCGGCAGAGGCTATCCGCAATACAACTCCATCACTTCCGGGGCTTCGCTGGTGATTACGATTATTCTCGATCTGGGTTTCATTCCCGCGATGGGCGTTGTTGGGGCGGCTCTGGCTTCAACGTTATCCTATGTTGCACATTTTATCATATCCGTATGGTGTTACCTGCATGTTGCCGGGCAACCCTGTAAAACAGGCGCACAGTAAATCATGAATGTTGTCATTTGTCCTTCCTGGTATCCCCAAAATAAAGACGATATGGCTGGGTCATTTTTTCGCGATCAAGCAATAGCACTTAAAAATCAAGGGCATAGGATTTTTATCTTTCTTGTGGAGCTTCAATCCTTCAAACAGCTCCTCACCGGCCCTTTTTGGAAAGTCGAGCATCACGTAGATGAGCAAATGGATGTTTATAAATGTAAAGTGAGGGCGGTTATGCCTCCCCTGTATCCAAGGCTCTTTGACTGGCATGGATTGGCGATAAAAAAGTTGGTGTTTCATGCCTTTTTGCGCAGGCTTCAAAAAGAGGGAAAAGCGGCCGATGTCATCCATGCGCACTCCAGTTTTTATGCCGGTTATTTAGCGATTTTTGCGTCCAAAAGAAATAATATTCCTCTGGTGGTCACGGAGCACTGGTCGGTATTGATTACCGAATCATATAACAGGCGTCTTTATAAAACACTGGAAGATACCCTTTGCAACAGCGCAAGCTTCATTTTTGTCAGCAACAGTTTTAAGAATGCCGTCATGCACAATTTGCAATTCACGTCCGGGAAGGTAACGGTGATTCCAAACATGGTGGATACGCATACCTTTACGTTACGAAAAAAACAAAACAATAAATTTTCAATACTTGTCTTATGCGGTCTCAATAAAAGCAAAGGGGTCCATTATGTGATTGATGCTTTTGAACTTTCATTTAAGAATTCTCCTCAAGTGGAATTGTTGATTGGCGGAGACGGCGTCGAGCGCAATACTTTAATGCAACAGGCAAAAGAAAAATCATCGCGGGACCGGATTTTCTTTTTAGGCGCGGTTCACCGATCCAAAGTCCCGGAATTAATGGGTTCGCAGCATCTGTTCGTGATGACCAGTCAACCGGAAACGTTTGGAATTGTCTATATTGAAGCCCTTGCCTGCGGAATTCCCATTATTGGAACCCAAGGCCAGGGGGTGGAAGATATTGTCAATTCATTCAATGGTTTGCTGGTTGAATACGGAAATGTTCAGGAGCTATCTCGTGCGATGATGCATATTTATGAACACTACAGCGCCTATGATCCCGAATTGATTCGAGAAGACGCCATTAAGCGTTTTTCGCAGGAGAGCGTATCTCAAAGGATTACTGAAGTTTATCAGAAGGTTTGTCATACAAATAGCAGCCGGTGTTGAAGCTGGTCATGCAGGGAGTCCTTTGCACAATTATACAAAACCAACTTTTTTGTCATTTCGGTGAAAACCGGAATCCGGTATTGCCAATTCTTTTCTCGATACCGACCTCCACTGGTATGACGATGAAAGGGATTGGGCAAAGCTCTTGCAGGAATTAGGAATTTCGGAACCATGAATAAAAAGCGAGTACTGATTATTGCCTATTATTTTCCCCCGTTTCAGAATGTTGCATCACTGCGATTTAAGGGGCTTGCCAAATATCTTGATGAGTTTGGGTGGGAGCCACATTTTTTAACTCCTTCGCTTCCGGGAAAACCTGATGAACGTTTTCGTGTGATCCAAACGGATTATCCGGGCGATGCCAGCGCTCTTTTGAAG
>DAOLNX010000175.1:0-3363 GCA_035416785.1 Smithellaceae bacterium
TCAGATCGGTTGAAACATTCTGCTGCATCGTGAAGCGGACCAGAGGATTGTTTTGGGCGGCCTTTTCGTAGATCGCATTGAGCTTTTTTGTGTCGATGCCGATGCTGTTTCCGGCTCTGTCTTGACGTGTCTGGAAGGTGGCGTTGAGCACGATGAGCGAGAGCGTGTTGGTCGGCACCCGGATGGAATCGCCCATGAATCCGATGTTTTTGACTTCCGGAATCACTTCAATCAAGGCTTTGGCCGCGCCGGTTGACGTCAGAATAATGTTGTTCAGAATGCTGCGGGTTTTGCGAATGTCTTTTTCTCCCGCTTTCGGCATTTTGTCCAGGACGCTCTGGGTGTTGGTGACTGCATGGACGGTGGACATGGATGCCGTCAGAATCGTACTGGTATCTTCATGGTCCAGAAGAGGCTTGACCATATGCGCAAGGCCCGTTGTGGTGCAGGAGGCTGCTGAAACCAGCAGGTGCTTCTTGGGATTGAAGGCGGTGTGGTTAATGCCGTAGATCAGTGTGACGGTGTCCTCGGGCGTGGAAAGAGCCTTGTCCTTGATTTTAAATGGCGCGGAATGAACAACCACCTTGGCTCCTCCGTTTAAATGGCCGCGGATGGAACCTTTCTTGTCATCAACGGGAATGGTCGGATCTTTAAACGTGCCGCTGCAATCCACGACAATGTCTGCGCCATGCTTCCTCCAGGGAATATTCAGGGGATTTCTTTGTTCTCGAAGAATGGTGACCGGAATGCCGTCGATGAGCATTTTGCCGTTTTTGTCATCCGTAATCTGAATACAGGGCTTTGCCTGGATGCCGTATAGGAACCGGTGGAGCAAACCGTACGTGGCATCCGTTTCAATCAAACGGGCGATCGTTTCCATGCCGACGCCGATGTCGCGGCCCTGATTGACGACAATTTCCTTGAAATATTTTCTGTTGACGTGATGCCACAGGGTCAGTTTACCGATGCGTCCTAAACTATTGATGCCGAGAATCGGCATCCTGCTTTCCTTCGTGCCGCTTTGGTCCATGATTTATTTCCTCCTTTACCCGTCGAAAAACGGGAATGATTATTGATTTTGATGAAAAGGAATTTGCGAAAGCGCATAATACCCCAATGACGGCTATGGAAAAAGTGGATGTATGAGGAATTAGCAAGTCCGTTATCCATAATTTCATTGAGGTCGTTTTGGAAAGACCGCGGTTTTTTTACCCGAAAGTCCGTCCAAAGTCAATAGTGTAATAAAATGCAATAAAAACAATTAATTTTGTTTTATTCCGGAAAAAGGTTGTGTTATAGGATTGGCAAAATGGAGCATCAATCAAAATCGGCCGGTTGATGATGAACAGGAGGAAAAAACCATGAAAGGAAATGTTGCAAAGCTTCTTTTGCGCAAGGCGCTTCCAGGTTTGGTGGTGGTTTTGGTGACGGTGTGGATGATGGGTACCGACGCGCGGGCGGAAACCTCTGTCTGGAAAGTCAAAGGCCCCAAGGCCACGGTTTATCTGGCCGGTTCCTGTCATGTTCTGCGGCAATCCGATTATCCGCTGCCTGCCGCGTTTGAACAAGCCTATGCGCGGGTGCGCAGGGTTGTATTTGAAGCGCCGCTTGGTGAAATGGAGAAGCCGGAATACGTGCAGAAACTCATGATGGTTGCCATTTACATGGATGGAGCAACGCTCAAAGACCACTTGTCGCCTGCGGTTTATGCAAGGGCGGAACAATTTTGTTCAAAGCGTGGCTATCCGTTCGTCCAGTATCAAATGTTCCGGCCTTGGATGCTTTCCATGACGCTTACCCTGAACGAACTCCAGCGCATTGGCGTGGGGGCGGAGCATGGCGTGGACCAGTATTTCTACCTGCGTGCCGTAAATGACGGCAAATCCGTTGATGCGCTGGAAACCGTCGATGAACAAATCGGTTTCATGTCCAAGCTGGACGGGGGCATGGGCAATGACCAGGTGAATGAAACCATTGACGATCTATCGTTGCTCGAAAACAGAATCACCGATATTCTCCAGGCCTGGCGCAAAGGGGATGACGGGGGCATTGAGGCTTTCAGCCTTCAGGAGTTAAAAAAATATCCCCATTTGTATTCGACGCTAATTCTTGACCGCAATAAAAAATGGTTAAAAAAAATTGAAACGCTGATCAGGGGAGGCTCCGACACTCTGGTGATCGTCGGCGTGGCTCATCTGGCTGGAAAAGACAGTGTCGTCGATCTTTTACGTCAACGGGGATATAAGATTTTAAAATTACAAGACTAATTCTCTTTTAATTATTGCGTTGACACATGCGGGCCATTTCCTTATACTCGCCGCCGGAAAAATTCATGAAAAGGAATCAAAATATATGACCATCAATATTAAAAACGAAGATCACATTTTGCTGATTGAAATTGACCGGCCCCAAAAATTCAATGCCCTAACTAGGGAGATGTATTCCAAAATGGCGCAGGCCTATTACAAACTGGATACGGATGACAATTTATGGGTGGGAGTTGTCTATGGCAACGGCAAGCATTTTACATCGGGGCTGGAATTGACCGATTGGTCGGATTTATTTAGCGGCGGCGGGGGGTTTTCCGTGGACGAAAGCAGCGAAATCGATCCTTTCTACATGGTCGGGCAAAAACGCTGCCGGAAACCGGTCATTTTTGCTGTTCAGGGATACTGCTACACTTGGGGCGTGGAGATGATGCTGAACGCGGATATCCGCGTGGCGGCATCTGACACGAAATTCGGTCAGTTGGAAGTGCTGCGCGGATTTTTCCCGTGTGGGGGAGGAACCATTCGTCTGGCCAGAGACATGGGTTGGTCCAACGCGATGCGCTATCTGTTGACCGGCGATACCTGGAGCGCCGAGGAAGCTTACCGCATGGGACTCGTGCAGCAGGTGACCGAACCGGGAAAACAGCTGGAAGCGGCGATGGAGCTGGCGCGAAAAGTGGCCAGCGCGGCGCCATTGGGTGTGCGCAACATTTTAAAAAGCGGCCGCCTGGCGGAAACGCAGGGGGAACAGGCGGCAAAAGATGTCATATTTCAAGATGTTGCAGAAACCATGAAAAGTGAGGACATGAAAGAAGGTCTGCTGTCGTTTATTGAACGGCGCAAAGCAGTGTTTCAAGGAAGATAGTTTTTGGGTTTGAAAGGCAAAAAGAGAAAATCTTAATAAATACGGCGGTAAATGAGCGACGGCTTTGTGGAAATCAGAGTCTGGAAGGGTGGGGTTAAACTCAAATCAGGCAAGAGAGCTGGAAATCTTACACGGAAGTTGATTCTTTTCATTTCACGCCTTTAATTTTCAACAGGAGGAATTCAATATGGCACACAGTAATTGGTTGTATCAGACGCGGGACATCAT
>DAOLNX010000176.1:0-3326 GCA_035416785.1 Smithellaceae bacterium
TCAATGTTTCCGGTCACCGTATGGGCACCGCCGAAGTGGAAAGCGCTCTGGTTGCTCATCCGACCGTCGCGGAAGCGGCTGTTGTCGGCATGCCTCACGACATTAAAGGTCAGGGCATTTATGCTTACGTGACTTTGAAGACCGGTGTGGAAAAAACCGATGCGTTGAAGAAAGAACTGATTGCCCATGTTCGCACGGTCATTGGTCCTATTGCAACACCCGATAAGATTCAGTGGGCGGACGGTCTTCCCAAAACCCGCAGTGGCAAGATCATGAGAAGAATTTTGAAGAAAGTTGCGGCCAACGATCTCGGCAATCTGGGTGACACCAGCACACTGGCGGATCCATCCGTGGTTGATGACATCGTTAAAAACAGGCAGTAGTGAAAATGCCCGATTCTCTAAACAGGGAATCGGGCGTTTTTTACAGGATATGAGGAAAAACAAAATTTTAAATGCGCGAAATCGCTATGACATAAGCGACGCGCAGGAGAAGGAGGTTTTTGACAGTGAATATTATTGCGTGCGTAAAGCAAGTGCCGGACACCGAAGCACAGATCAAAGTCAAAGCTGACGGATCGGGCATCGAGGAAGGCCAGATCAAATGGGTTATGAATCCCTATGATGAATTTGGCGTGGAAGAAGCATTAAAATTGAAAGAGAAAAACGGTGGGGATGTGACAATCGTTTGTGTTGGTCCCGCGAGAGCGATGGAAACCATTCGGACCGCTCTGGCGATGGGTGCCGACAAAGGCGTGCACATTTGCGATCCGGCTTTCGACAATGCTGATGCGTTTGTGACGGCTAATGCTCTGGCCGCCGTGATTAAAACGTTGCCCCATGATGTCATCTTCTGTGGTCAGCGCGCTATTGATGACGACTCGGGACAGGTTGGATCCATGCTGGCGGAAGCGTTGAATGTTCCGCAGTTGACGCTGGTGACCAAACTGGAATATGCAGGTTCATCGGTGAAAGTGATTCGTCCGATTGAAGGTGCACAGTTGTCGATCGAAACGGCTCTGCCGGCTGTTGTTACCTGCCAGAAGGGACTCAATGAACCGCGTTATGCTTCTCTTCCCGGAATCATGAAGGCAAAGAAGAAACCGGTGGATGTGAAGAATGCGGCAGCGATCGGCGTTGCCACTGACGCAAAAGCCAAAGTAGCCAAAACCATTCCGCCTCCGGCCAGACCTCCCGGAAAGATCATCTGTGGAGATGAACCCGCGCAAAAGGCGGCTGAACTTGGCCGGTTACTCAGAGAAGAAGCAAAAGCTATTTAATTAAGAAGCGGAGGAATTGAAAAATGGCAAAAGGAGTCATGATTGTAGCAGAACAGCGGGACGGCGCCCTGCGAAAAATCAGCCTGGAACTGGCCTCGACAGCTCGCAAGCTGGCCGACCAGACCGGCGATGAAGTAAGCGCCATTCTGCTGGGTGCAGGTATAGAAGGTTTAGCTGCCGAGCTGGGCAAATTCGGCGTGGATAAAGTTTTTGTCGGTGACAACGCAGCATTGGAACCCTATGTTACGGAAGCGCATGCAGCCGTAACCGCCAAGGTTATCAAAGATAATGATCCGGCAATTGTTCTGTTCGGCGCATCGGTTCAGGGGAAGGATCTGTCAGCCCGCGTGGCGGCGAAATTGGCCGGTGGTCTGGCTACGGACTGCACGGATGTTAAAGTTGACGGCGGAAATTTGGTCGCTACTCGTCCGATGTATGCAGGTAAATGCTTTGGTGAAGTTGTTTTCAACACTTCTCCGGCTATGGCCTCCTTGCGTCCGAATGTATTTCCCGCAGCCGAGAATGCGAAAGCCGGTGCAGTGACCAAGGTTGACGTTGCTGTTGATGCTCCGAAAAGCAAGGTTTTGGAAGTGCAGAAAGACACAAGTGGTAAAGTAGATTTAACGGAAGCTAATGTAATTGTTTCTGGTGGCCGTGGTATGAAGGGGCCTGATGAATTCAAGATTCTGGAAGAATTGGCTGATATTCTCAAAGGAACGGTTGGTGCATCCCGCGCAGCGGTGGATGCAGGCTGGCGTCCGCAGAAAGATCAGGTCGGGCAGACCGGCAAGGTTGTTTCTCCGAACCTGTATATCGCTTGCGGAATCTCCGGTGCAATTCAGCACCTGGCCGGCATGAGTTCATCCAAGTGCATTGTCGCCATCAACAAAGATGCGGAAGCTCCCATCTTTACGAAAGCAGATTATGGTGTCATCGATGATCTGTTTAAGGTTGTTCCCGAGTTGACGGCGGTTTGCAAGAAACTGGTTGCATAATCATTTTGAGAATGTTGCCTCCTCCAAAAAGAGGAGGCAACAATTCTTTATCTGGTGCTTGGATATTATTAAGAATAGAATCAGCCCTCAAGTTATGTTGGAGGATCAATGAAAGAACATGCATTTTATGTAGGTAGAGAAGGCCGCGAGGTTTTCTGGAACATTCCCCTGCCGTCATTTGAGATCATCCTTTTTGCTCTCACGGGCCTCGCTTTAGCCATTATGGGTTTCGGCATCTACCGTCGCTGGCTGATGTGGAAAGCCATGGGCAAGCCTGAAATGCGTCTGGACAACGTCAAGGAAAGAGTAAAGATTGTTCTCCGCGAGATATTCCTTCAGGAGACCGTTCTCAAAGACCGAACTCCCGGCATCATGCACGCGTTAATCTTCTTCGGTTTTTTTGTTTTAATTTTCGGTGCGGCATTTGATGCAGGACAGCATCACGTTACAGAACCGCTTTTCGACTGGACGTTTTTAAAGGGCGGATTCTATTTGGGATTTTCCTTCCTGATGGATTTGTTTGGTTTATTTGTGCTGATCGGTGTTGTTATGGCGCTCGATCGTCGCTTTGTACAAAAAGCGGATCGGTTGGGATATAAGGGCGAAATGGATAACAAGCCTGATGACGTCATTGTTTTGGTGCTCATCGGAGCCATTATTGTCACCGGTTTTATCGTGGAAGCGCTTCGCATATACGTGACCAATCCATCTTGGGAATACTGGTCTTTTGTCGGTTGGCTCTTGTCGAAAACATTTACGGGTGTGGAGCATGACACCGCCAGAACGGTGCATCAATTAGGCTGGTGGCTTCATGCCGTGCTGGGATTGGGATTCATTGCCTATATTCCCTACTCCAAACTGGTTCACATTATTGTGACCCCTGCCAATCACTTCCTGAAGTCCAACAAAGCGACTGGCTACATAGAACCGATTCGTGATTTTGAGAATGCCGAAGCCTTTGGTGTGGGAACGCTCGAAGAATTTACCTGGAAGCAGATTTTTGATTCGGAAGCGTGTATCCGTTGCGGGCGATGCCAGGATGGCTGTCCGGC
>DAOLNX010000177.1:0-1079 GCA_035416785.1 Smithellaceae bacterium
GCCCGGGGGGACATCACGGCCCTCATGCGCTTCAAGGATCTCTTCGGCAATTAAGCGCCAGAACGATCTACTTGAGGCACGGGGAGTCAAAATGAATTCAAAACGGATGGATTCATTGGGATTCCTCCAAACGGAGCCGAAATTATCCGGATAAAGGCATCGGCGCGTGGTTAAGAAATACATAATTGTTCCAAATACTTAACAAAATTGTATCGCAAATAATCTCTTGACAGTTGTTATAAAGAGGCGTAGCTAACAGTCAAATATTGAACGACGCCTAAATCTATCAAAATGAAATGATAGGTACGGGGGAACCGGTATTTCGGGGCGAATTTCTAAAGAATAGGATACTTCCAAGTCCAAGCCCGTCAGCTAACCTCGTCGGCATGTGGGAGGAAAAGGAGAATGTTTACTCTTCTTTCGTCGGCTTTGCCGATACTTCGTCTGTGTCCTTCATCTGAAACCGCTGAAACAAAAATCAAGCCATTGCCGTTTTTGAATCCAGCATCGAGCAATATCAAAACAATATCACCTCCCTGATCGAAGATTCTCCGCAACTTGCCGAGGAGAGCTTTTATTTCCCTTTTCTTCTCTCCAAGACGCGATGTGGATAACGGTTTTTTTATAAACGTGTCGTGTATTGTGAGGCGCAATCCTGCAACGCACCATGAACCGGATGCAGACCAAAGAAATTACGTCATTATGAATACATTAGATTCCAGGCATGAAAAAAACATAAGGCACAGGCTATGGCAAAAGCTTGTGGGCAAGCCGCGCAACATCAACGAACCATCCATTTTTCATAAATTGTCTCTCATTCCGCTCCTGGCATGGATCGGCCTGGGCGCGGATGGTTTGTCATCTTCGTCCTATGGACCGGAAGAAGCCTACAAAGCGCTGGGAGCCCACACCTACATCGCGGTTTTCATCGGGTTGGCCACGGCCTTCACGGTTTTTATCATTGCGTACACGTATTCACGCATTATTGAACATTTTCCGCAAGGCGGCGGGGGATACATTGTTTCCACCAAAACCATCAGCAACAGCGCCGGCGTGATCTCGGGCTGCGCTTTGATTGT
>DAOLNX010000177.1:1179-3315 GCA_035416785.1 Smithellaceae bacterium
CGGCAGGACATCGGGACCATTGGTTTCATCGGGATCCTGGCGATATTTTTGAGAGCATTTTCTCTGGGTGGCGGAACCTACACGGGAATAGAAGCCGTATCCAACGGCATCCAGATTATGCGTGAACCGCGGGTTCAGACCGGAAAACGAACGATGCTTTACATGGCGGTATCTCTTGCCTTTACGGCCGGCGGCTTGTTGATCTGTTATGCTCTTCTCCAAATCAATCCACAGGAGGGCAAGACGCTCAATTCGATTCTGGCTGACGAAGTCTTCCGCAACTGGCCTTTATCCGGCGGCATCGTATTGATCACTGTTTTTTCCGAGGGAGCATTGCTTCTCGTGGCGGCTCAGGCGGGGTTTGTCGACGGCCCGCGAGTGATGGCGAATATGGCGACCGATTTCTGGCTTCCCCGCCGTTTTGCGATGCTTTCCGAAAGACTGACCATGCAAAACGGCATCCTTTTAATGGGTGCTGCGGCCATGATGCTTTTGTTTTATACGCACGGTTCCATTTCCGCCCTTATTGTCATGTATTCCATCAATGTTTTTCTAACCTTTTCCCTTTCTGAATTTGGCATGACCCTTTTTTCTTTTCGCAAAAGGAACCAGGATGAAAAATGGAAAAGGCATATTTTTATTCACGTTGTTGCTTTTATTCTTTGTATCATCATCCTCTTTGTGACCATTTACGAAAAGTTTGGCGAAGGCGGCTGGATCACCCTAATCATCACGTCCGGTTTGATCGCCTTATGCTATTTGATCAAGAAACATTATCTTTATGTCCGGGGAAAAGCGCTCAAGTTGGAAGACATTTTACAGAAAGTTCATCCCGGCAAGAAATTCAACAACGATCCTTTGAATCCGAAAGACCCTACGGCGATATTGCTGGTCAGCGGGTTCAATGGTTTCGGTCTGCATACGTGGTTTTCGATCAATCGTAAGTTCCCGCATTTCTATAAAAACTTTATTTTCATTTCCATTGCCGAAGTGGATCAGGCATCCTTCAAAGGATCAGCGGAAATGGAAGAATTGAGAATCTCCGTTGAGAATGGTTTGAAAAAATATGTCGATCTTGTCCGTTCCTTCGGCGTGCCGGCCGATTACAGAATGGACGCCGGCACGGATGTCATTGAAACCGCGACTCAAATGTGTCAATCGCTGGCACAAGAATTCCCAAAATCCATGGTGTTTACCGGGAAACTGATTTTTCACGAGGAGCATTTTTACCAGAGGGCGCTCCACAACGAAACAGCTTACGCGATTCAGCGCCGCTTACAATGGGATGGAATAGAGTCGGTCATTATGCCCATTCGGGTTTGATCTTATGAAGGAGACTTCGGAATTTATTAAAAGGAGGTCAACGATTATGCAGGAAATAGATCAAAGTCGCGCTCCAGAGCCGTTTTTCGACCAAGGCAAAGTCCTCAGCAAAGAAACAATGGAAAAAATGAAATCCTTGCCGGCCATTCTCCTGATGTTGATTCTCACCACCATTCTCAATATATTTCTGGAAAAATTCATACAACCGTCTTCGTTGGTTTTTGTTTACCTGGTTCCCGCGATCGCAGGCGCGATTTATTTTGGAATCTGGGCTTCGGTATTATCTTTTACCGCCGGATTCCTTATCTTCGATTTTTCTTTTGTGAAACCGTATCACACTCTTCATATCGCCAATCCGCAGGACGTCTATAATGTCATCGTTTATTTCACCAGCGCCATTCTGATGACGTATCTGATCAGCATGGTTCACCGTCAGAATGTATTCCTGAAAGACAGACTGAACCGTGTGTCCCTCATCGAAGACATGAGCAGAGATTTATTGCTGCTTACCCCTATCGGACAAACGTATTCCATCCAAGGCATGACGCTCTTGCTGAAAACAGCCGTTTGGAGCCAATTGGGACAGCTTGCCTTGCGATATACAAAAATGATTTTGGATGTGCCGCTGCTTGTATTCTTCCGGGAAGATGACGGCAGTCTCAAGCTTTGGGCAAAAAGCAACGTGGATCTGGAAATTACCGAACAGGATCATGCCGCGGCATCCTGGACATTGGATAATGGGGAGGTTTCCGGTTCAGGGACCTATACCTACTCCGACAATCCATTCTACTTTATTCCGATGAAGCATCTTGA
>DAOLNX010000178.1:0-3247 GCA_035416785.1 Smithellaceae bacterium
TGCATATCGTAAAAAACAAATCTCGCTTTCCCTTTTTTCTCCTCCTCTGGCGTGGCATCGTATCTCTGGTTTTCTGGTTAAGGCCGGGAAACCAGAGAAAGCAGGGGGGTATGCCGGAGCTCCGGCATACCTAATCTATTTGAAATAATAGAGGAATAAGCGAAGCGAAAAAAATTTTCCCTCTTAAAAAATTGCTATGCCATGGTATTCATCCTGAATCATGCAGGATTTTTAAATCCGTCTTCCGGGATAAAGAGAAAAGCGCCCAGACGGTCATGGGCATTAAAAACCAGCAAAAACGCGGCAACGTTGCCGCGCTTGAACCGGGCATCGTTTCCAGTTTATCATTTTCCGCAACGGGGGGGCAGTCATTCCCGCGGAAGCGGGAATCCAGTAATTTCAATCATATTCTGGATTTCCGTTTTCACGGAAATGGCGGCAAGAGAGAGGTGCAAAAACCTCGGGGATTCTGCTGAAAAACGGCATATCCGCCCCCTGTCCCTTCGGGGTTCGCCGGAATGGCGAATCCGTGGAGAAAATCACGCGGAAAGGAGAAACAACATGATCGTCTATGTCAACACGCAAGGCGCGAGGCTTGTCAAGGAAGGGCGGCATTTATTGGTCAAAAAGGGCGAAGCCACCTATCACACGCTGTTTACCTACAAACTCAAACAAATCGTCCTGTTCGGGAATGTGGAAATCACCCATCGGGCGATGGCGCAAATCCTGCGTTACGAAATCGACACCGTTTTTTTAACGCAAAACGGCCGCTATCTGGGCAGGCTCGCCTCGCCCGAATCGCGCAACGTCTTTCTGCATAAAAGGCAATATGCCCTGCTGGATGATCCCGATTTCTGCCTGCGGATGGCGCGGTCTCTTGTCGCGGGGAAAATATCCAACATGGTCACGCTGCTTTTGCGCATGCGCCGCAGCCGCGACGCGGAAATTGCCGGAAGAAAAGCCCAAGAAATACAAAGGCTTATGCCGATGCTGGAAAAGGCCGAAACCGTGGATAGCGTTCGCGGCTACGAAGGCCGGGCGAGCGCCCTGTATTTCGAGGCGTTTCCCGCCGGTTTTATTGAAAATCATGGATTCACCAGGCGCGTGCGTCGGCCGCCCACCGATCCGGTCAACTCCATCCTCTCGCTTCTTTATACCTTTTTGATGAATCGCGTTTACGCCGCAGTCCGCGTGGCCGGCCTTGATCCCTATCCCGGCTTTCTGCATTCCATCGACTATGGACGATATTCGTTAGTTCTTGATTTAATGGAAGAATTTCGGACCATTATTGCCGACACCCTCACCCTGTCGCTATTCAACCTCAAGATTTTGCGCGCAGACGACTTTTATGAAGAAAAACCTCAAACGGATGAAGCGCCTCAATACAATGAAACGACTCAGGGTTCTCCGGCGGATGTCCGCCGCGATCCCATCGGCTGGATATCCGGCGCGGAAACAGACGCTGAAAATTTTGACATTCCCGAACAGCGCATGGACGACCTTGCCGTCTCCCGACCGGCGGGAAAATACCCGGTCAAACTTCAGCCCGAAGCTTTCAAACGCGTCATTGACGCCTTTGAGAAAAAACTGACCACCGAATTTTATTATCCGCCCGCCGAACGGACGCTGACCTATGCCGACGCCCTGTTTTATCAGGCCGGGCACTACCGCAAAGTTCTTGAAGGCGAGGCGCAGGTCTATCAGCCTGTGTTGTTGAAATGATCACACTCATCACCTACGACATTACCGAACCTAAACGGCTCAACGACCTGCGGACATTCCTGAAGGAATTTGGCTTGCGCACGCAGAAATCCGTGTTCGAATGCGACATTGACGACGAAGCGCTCAAACGCATCCGCGCTTACTGCCGCAACAATCTGGACATCGCCAAAGACTCCGTGCGGATCTACAAAATCTGCAACCGCTGCATCAACAAAGTCTCCATCTCCGGAACGGGGCTGAAAGTGACGCAACTGGATTATATGATCGTATAGGCGAGGGGGAAGAGATGATAGGCAGGAGGTACGGCACAAGAGGTGAATAGCAGGGGGCGAGGGACAAGAGGTGTGTAGCAAAATTATAACCTCTTGTATTGATTAATCGCGACCTTTGAAAAACTCATCTTGCCGTCATTCCCTTGAAAAAGGGAATCCAGAAAATTATTGATGCTACTGGATTCCCGCTTTCGTGGAATGACAAAATTGTTGGTTTTACGTAGTTGTGCAAAGGTCTCAAATCACGTAGCGCGGATTTTTAAATCCGCCCATCCTGGGACCGGCAATGACCCGATGGGCATTTTTTCGAGAAAAGCCAGTAAGGAGACTGGCGCTCCCGGGATGGATCCGCAGGTTGGGTTGAGCTCAAGCGAAACCCAACACAACTTTTTGCCTATGTGAAAGTGCCGGAGCGAAAGCTCTATAAACCCCCTCCTTTTCTAAGGAGGGCCGGGGAGGATTTTATGAACATGATCATCGCTTACGACATCGCTGATGACAAAAGACTGATGCGCGTCGCCAAAGTCATGCTGGATTACGGCGTCCGCGTCCAGAAATCCATATTTGAAGTGGAAATATCGCCGCCCGTATTTCGCACCCTTCGGGAAAGAGTGGAAAAAATCATTATCCCGGAAGAAGACGGCGTCAAGTATTTTCCCCTTTGTGAAAAATGCGCCGGTACCGTGGAAATTATCGGCCAGGGCCAGTTTACCGATCCGGACAGAGAATACTACATCTACTGAAGATGCTTGGTTTTGTTGACGAATGGTGAATATTCAAACCGATGATAATATTCAAAATCCATCATGTTGTCCGGGGCTTCAGCCCCGAGAAGAAAAAATGAACCGCGTGGCCAATAAAGATGAATCACGTAAAATGCTCAACCAATCGAAATTCGGACGACAAAAAATGAACCTGCACGCCAGAAAACCTGAATTTCATAACATTATGAAATCATTAGCTAATGTAAAATACAGTCTCCAGAGGTTCGCGCAGAAACAAATTTATGAATAAAATAAGGAGGTTATATTATGATGCCCACGAAGAAAAAGGTGGAAAATGACGACCTGTTCGTTTATACAGCAGGAGGTTCGCGGAAAACACATTCCAAGAACTCGACATTAAAAGGGAAAAGGAAGCCGCGGACGCCAAAGACCTGATTTACGAAGGGATTGCGACTTAACTTGGCGACCGCATTTGTCACATACGACACCAAGACGCCAAAGACCTGATTTACGAAGGGATTGCGACTG
>DAOLNX010000179.1:0-3208 GCA_035416785.1 Smithellaceae bacterium
TGCAGTAAGCTTTTTTGGGGGGGGATGTAATTTCCTTGACGGTTACTTCTTTCTTTTGGCCAGCTCTTCCGCCCTCAATTCTTTGCGCAGAATCTTGCCGACCGTGGATTTCGGCAATTCCTTGCGGAATTCAACTTCCGTGGGCAGCTTGTATGTGGCAAGTCTGGTTTTGCCGTATTCAATCATCTCTTGTGCCGTAGAGTTTTCTCCTTCTTTAAGAACGATGAAAAGCTTAATGTTTTCACCGCGTTTTGCATCTGGAATGCCGATCGAGCAGGCTTCCATGACTTTGGGATGTTCATAATACACCTCATCCACGTCACGGGGATAGACATTGAATCCACCGCTGATAATCATATCTTTTTTACGATCCACAATGTAGAAATAACCGTCCTGATCCATGGTGGCAATATCCCCTGTGTAGCACCAGCCGTTGCGCAGCAGATTGGCTGTCTCTTCAGGTTTGTTGAGGTAGCCTTTGGTTACCTGTGGTCCGCGGATGATGAGTTCGCCCGGTTCGCCGATGGGCATGTCTTTCTCGCCTTTGTCCAGATCGACAATCCGGCATTCCGTATCCGAGATGGGCAGACCGATGCTGCCGATTTTTCGAACGCCGCTAAACGGGTTGACATGGGTAACCGGTGTCGTTTCCGTCATGCCGAAGCCTTCCACAATGACCGCGCCGGTTACTTTTTCATAGTCATGGATCACTTCTACCGGCAAAGGAGCACTTCCGGAGAAGAAACCTTTAAAACAAGTCATATCGACATTCTTGATATCCGGATGATTCAGCATACCAATGTACATAGTCGGCACAAGCGCCCCGAAAGTGGGCCTGAATTTTTTAATGGCTTCTAAAAGAGGTTCCGGCTGAGGTTTGGGAATCAAAATATCTCCCCATCCTTTGTAGATGGAAAGATTCATTGCGCAGGACATGCCAAAGACGTGGAAAATCGGCAGAGCGCCCAGGCTGATTTCATGTGTGTCTTTGAAAGTGGGAAACCAGGCTTCAATCTGTTGTACCTGTTTACTGAGGTTTCCGTGTGTCAGAATAACACCTTTGGAAACGCCCGTTGTGCCGCCCGTGTATTGATACATGGCAATATCGTTAAAGGTCAGTTTGACTTTAGGCGGGTTGGGTTGAGATTTGGCAATTATATCCTTCCATTTGAATACATCGTTGGCGGATTTGACATCCGCAGCCAGTTTTTTCTTTTTGGCGACGAGCGGGAAGAGCAGACTTTTGGGAAAGGGCAGATAATCGCCGATGGAAGTAATGATGATTTGTTTAACTTGAGTTTTTGGGCGCAGATCGATCATCCGGTTGCCGATCAAGTCGATGGTGATCAGGATTTTTGAATTCGAATCGTTAAGCTGATGCTCGAGTTCACGGTCGGAATAGGTTGGGTTATTCAGAACGACAATCGCGCCGATTCGGTGAGCGGCGTAATAGGCCACCACGCAGGGAATCATATTGGGTAAGATGATGGCGACGGAGTCCCCTTTCTTGATTCCGGCGCTTGCAAGATAGGCGGCAAAACGGTCCACCATATCTTTTAATGCCTTGTAAGTCATATTGTATCCCTGAAAGTTCAATGCCATCCGGTCAGGATACCTGGCAACGGTTTTATCCAGAAGATCCGGCATGCAAATTTCTTCGTATTGAATTTTTTCTGGAACACCTTTGTCGTAAGACTTCAACCACGGTTTTGATGCATAAGACACTTCTCCAGCCATTTTGTTACCTCCTTGATTAGGTTCAAATATCCTGTACATGACGCCAATTTTTTACGGGTGAATGTCTTTTAGCAATTTATTTTCGTAAAAGCCATAAAATAATTGCGATCCAAAGAACTTGACCGTCAGATTTTTTTAATGATATGCTTAAAATAAAAGGATTACACATGAAAAAGAAAGAAAAAGATCTGGAAAAGACATACACAACCTCTGCATATGTTGCAAAGCTTCGTCGTCTGGCCAACGCATTGGAAAGCGGAAGTCGCTTTACGATTATGATTGATGGCGAAAGAATATCTGTCCCGTCTTCAGCGATATTTAATGTTGAGCATGAACGGGACGGGAAAAATGAAGAAATCGAGTTTCAGATCAAGTGGGTCAATCGATCTACATCGTTTTGAGCAGCCTGTTTTCCGGCAGGATTTCCAATGTTTTCGCGAATATCTGCAAAGTTTGGATAAAGCGTCAAATTCAGCGGCCAACAGGAAGAACGCCGAATTTTGACCCTTTTGCTCAAGCGCATTCACAATATATTGAATCTTGAATCGTCAGTTTAGTACAAAAAATTGAGCTCGCTTCAAAAAACAGTTCCGGGTGCGGGATAGGGGACGTTCGTAAAATACTAAATTGCTATGGATAAGAGTCAGGAGTAGAGTGTGATAGAGTGTAATAGAGACGGGCATTAAAGGAGGACGGAATGCCGAGATCAGCAAGACTGGACGCGCCTGGTGTGTTGCATCACATCATGGTTCGGGGGATAGAGCGTCGGAAGATATTTTTTGATGATAAAGATCGTGAAGATTTTCTGTTGCGACTTGAAAGACTCATTCCGGCGACGAAGACATCCTGTTTTGCATGGGCATTTATGCCGAATCACGCCCATTTTCTTTTTCGGACTGGCAGCTCGCCACTTGCCACCCTGATGAGCCGGCTTTTAACCGGCTATGCCATTTATTTCAATCGCAGGCACAGGCGCAGCGGGCAGCTATTTCAGAACAGATACAAATCAATCCTGTGTCAGGAGGACGCATATTTAACAGAAATGGTTCGCTATATTCATTTGAATCCCGTTCGCGCCGGACTGGTGAAGGATCTGGAGGAATTGAACAGATATGCCTATAGCGGCCAGAGCGTTCTGATGGGCAACAGACAGAGAGCGTGGCAGGACACGGATTACGTTTTAAAATATTTTGGAAGACAAAGAGATTACGCCCGAGGACAATATGAAGCATTTATGGCGGCGGGACTTCATCAAGGCCGCAGAGAAGAATTGTCTGGTGGTGGATTGATTCGAAGCCTTGGCGGGTGGAAGGCGATCAAGGCAGGCGATCTGAAAGGTACCTTTATCAAGAGCGATGAAAGAATTCTTGGTGACAACGATTTTGTGGAAGAAATATTATCCGGTGCTGAGGAAAAGTATGAGCGGAAGTATGCCATCAGGCGTCAGGGGTATGATTTGGATAAGGTGGCT
>DAOLNX010000180.1:0-3032 GCA_035416785.1 Smithellaceae bacterium
TCTGAAAAGAGGCGCCACTGGGTCCTGGTCCGGTTCCGGTTCCACTTCTGTTGAAGTGATGGGATTGGACAGTGTCAGCAATGAGGTGATCAGCGCCGCGTATGACGAACAAACCGCCAGTTTGACCGACAGGTACACCCGTCTGGGTTCCGCAAAAGAAGCTTTTAAATTCTGGTCTTTGCGCATCCGCTGGCTGCTGGATCGCGCGCACCAGGTGGATGGAAAATGAACGTCCGGCAATAAAACGCCACGGACATTCAAAAAGAAAGCACCACGCACGTCAGACTTTTTTTTTGCAAATGCCCGATTCGCTTAATTTTTTTCGGAGCTGGTCAACTGCGGGCTGGGCGTGCAAAAAAATGTCTGCAACTTTTCCGAAGTCAAACATGCGCACATGCGGTATTTCCTGCTGAATGTAAATATCCGGTTTTTGGTGCTTCATTTTTTCAGCAAGCGCCGCCGTTTGCATGATATTAAACGCACCGAAAACCGACTCCAGGGCGCCAGGAATTCTGCGCTGGCCGTTTACACGGATTTTACTGACGTCCACGGCTATGGTAAAATCCGCTTTGTCCAGCAAATGATCATATGGCACCAGATTGACAACTCCGCCATCGATGAGAACTTTCTCCTCAATGGCGACAGGAGCAAACACGCCGGACACGGCCATGCTGGCTTGCAGAGCGGGCAGTAGTTGACCGCTGTTAAACACCACTTCTTCAGCCTTCCAATAGTCCGCAGCAATCACCAAAAGAGGGATATCTAAATCTTCAAAGGTTTTTTTCTTGATTTCGCTGAAAAGGTATCCGATAAACCGCTGCGTTTTCATAAATCCGCCGTGCGACAGACCGGCGGAAAACGCTGCAACCCATTTTAACAGATCGCTTTTTTTGGCGACAATATCTCGCCAGGTGTCCTCTTTGAGAATGAGATACCGGTTGATATGCTCACGAATGTCCTTACCAGACATTCCGGACGCATACAGAGCGCCGATTATGGCACCTACACTGGTCCCCGAGATGATGTCCGGCCTAACCCCCAGATCGTCCAAGGCTTCCAGTACGGGAACATGCGCCAGTCCCCGAACACCGCCGCCCCCCAAAGTTAATCCAATTTTCATAATTTTTTTCATGAAATGTAATCTTTTTGAAATGCCGTTACGGGCTGTCCAGAACTTCGCGCAGTTTGGCGGCCAGATCGTCCATGGTAAAAGGTTTCTGGATGAAATGCACTCCTTCGTCCAGTACGCCTTGATGGGCAATAACATCCGCCGTGTAACCGGACATGAATAGGCGCTTGATGTCCGGATAAACAGACAGAATATTTTTGGCCAGATCCCTTCCATTCATTTCAGGCATCACCACGTCCGTCATCAGAAGGTGGATATCCCCGACAAAACTTCGGGCCATACTGATCGCCTGGCTTGGTGTGCCTGTGGACAACACCCGATACCCCATACGTTCCAGCATCATGTTGGCCATCTCCAGAATCGCCGGTTCATCCTCAACCAGAAGCACAACTTCACTGCCCGGCCTGTGCATCTGTTTATCGTCATTTGGAATCTGTTTTGCTTTGTCGGTGTGGCGGGGAAGGTAGATCCGAAATGTCGTCCCTCTGTCCCGTTCACTGTAAACATTAATAAAACCTCCGTTTTGCTTGACAATGCCATATACGGTCGACAATCCCAGCCCCGTACCCTTTCCCACACCTTTGGTGGTGAAGAATGGTTCAAACAGTTTATCCAGCGTCTCCCTGTCCATACCGCAGCCATTATCGCTGACGGAAAGCATGACAAAGTCCCCGGGAATAAAATCCATGTGGTGATAACAAATGGCTTCGTCAAACACGGCCGATCCTGTTTCGATGGTAATCTTGCCCACTCCATCGATCGCATCCCGGGCGTTGATACAAAGATTGGCCAGAATCTGGTCGATCTGACCGGGATCCATTCTGACCGGCAGCAAAACACTGTCCGGCAGCCAGACCAGTTCAATGTCCTCGCCAATCAGACGCCTGATCATTTTGAGCATACCCTCTACGGTTTCATTCATATCCAGCGCTCTCAACATGACGGTTTGTTTGCGCGCGAAGGCCAGTAGCTGGCGGGTAAGATTGGCAGAGCGTTCAGCTGCTTTCCGGATTTCCTGAAGATCTTTGTATAAGGGCTGGGTATCCTCAATCCGCGTCATGGCAATCTCCGTGCGACCCAAGATCACCCCCAGCATATTGTTGAAGTCGTGGGCAATACCTCCCGCCAGTCGCCCGACCGATTCCATTTTCTGGGCTTGGACGAGCTGAACCTGCATCTTCTCCCGCTCTTCCTGTGCTTGCTTTTGATCTGTAATATCACGAAGATTGACAATAATCGCATCGACTTTTTTTTCGTCAACGAGGTTGTTCGCCACAACGGTAAAAATACGCCAGGTTCCGTTGCGATGGCGAACGCGCACTTCGGCTTTCTGAACAGGAGCATTAATATCTGAAAACAACAAGTGGAAAGCATTGAGAACAAGATTCATGTCGTCGGGATGAACATTGTCAAAGACACTGGCGCCGATTCTCTTCCCGATATCCAGACCTAAAATTCGGTTCGCGGCCGGATTTTCATAAATAATATTCCCCTCCCGATTCACCAGAAGAATAATATCGTAGGAATGATCCGTAAGAATCCGGAAACGTTGCTCTTCTTTATAAAGATTGTCTTCCGCCTGCTTCTGTTTGGTAATATCTCGAATGGATTCAATATGGCCGGCGATGTTCCCGGAACTGTCCAGCAGGGGGCTGACGGCTGCAAAAACATGAGCGCCGCGGTTTTGATAAAGCGATGGAATAAAAGCCTCAGCGTGAACAACATCCCCAATTTGGATCACGCTGGAATATTGGGGCAGCATCTCCTGTCCCTCGGTTGCAGTTCCATCCAACAATTCGTTGTAAAAGGGTATGGCGACCATCTGATGCGACTTCCCGATAATTTCCTCTTTGGACATGCCGGTCAGCTCCTCCATGGCGCGGTTCCAGGCAATCACCTTGTT
>DAOLNX010000181.1:0-2954 GCA_035416785.1 Smithellaceae bacterium
TTCGGAATGCTTCCGCTCATGTGCTATCCGGATATGAAGAAATCGCAACGGTTGACCCTCAAGAAACTTTGGCTGCGCAACCTGAAGCGGCCCCCGTGATCCGGCAGACAGGAGAAGTTCGGGCGCAGGAAGCTCAGCATCGTCAAGCTCCTGAAAGTATTACAGAACCTTCTCCGATTCGGAATGCTTCCGCTCATGTGCTATCCGGATATGAAGAAATCGCAACGGTTGACCCTCAAGAAACTTTGGCTGCGCAACCTGAAGCGGCCCCCGTGATCCGGCAGACAGGAGAAGTTCGGGCGCAGGAAGCTCAGCATCGTCAAGCTTCTGAAAACATTACAGAACCTTCTCCGATTCGGAATGCCTCCGCTCATGTGCTTTCTGGATATGAAGAAATCGCAACGGTTGAACATCAAGAGACCTTGGCTGCGCAACCTGAAGCGGCGCCTGTGATCCGGCAGACCGATTTGATCAATTCCAGACAAAGTGATGGCCAATCTACTGCTGAAGTTTCGAAGGAGCAATTCGATAAGTCAGCGAGGATGTCTGAATCCAGACAGGGATCGAGAGAGACGGCGCTTTTCTCTTCCACCGCAGTGCAGGATCAATCTCATCGTGTATCGTTTGCTGCTGAAGACAGAAATGACCTGAAAATGAATGCAGTTTTGCAGGAACAAACTGGACAGAAACAAGAAAACGCAATGTCCGGCGATCAGGAAACGTCGTTTACGGACAAGCAGCAGGCGCAAGTACGGCATGATGCTAAAAACTTTGCAGAAAAAAACGCCCCGGTAGGAACAGAATTTTCCGCGGTCATGGGAAAAATGAAGATGGAAAACAAGGCAAAGGTTCTTCCCGGTGACAAGAATCCCGAAATGAACCTTTCAGGATCAACGATCACGGCAGGTGGTTCCTCCAGAGCAGTCGGCACGGAAATGAATCCCTCGCAGATTATCAACCGTGTAGCCTCGGAATTTCGTGAGAATTTGTCCAATGAAGGGGGGCGCATCAAAATTATTCTGGCTCCTCCCTCTCTGGGAACGCTGGAGATGGATGTTGCGGTTTATCACAGCAAAGTACGTGTGCTCTTGACAGCCGAAAATCAGGATGTCCAGAAAATGCTTTCCGGAAATATTGACGCACTGAAAGGTGCATTGCAAAACCAGGGCCTGAACATTGATCGCTGTGATGTCTTGACACAAGATCGAAAAGAGCAATTTGCGCAGAATTCCGGCCAGGAGGCTTTTCAGCGCGAATCGGACAGACGTGGGCAAAACGAAAGCAATGAATACCGTCGCGGGGATACGACAGAGGTTCTTGCCCGAAAGGTTACGCTCTTGCAATCGGAGGCAAGACGTTCAGGAAAAATCAGTCTCTTTGCCTAGATAAGGAGGGGAAATTATGGCAGCAGCAATACAAAATGCATTAAATACGGCGACATCAACGGCTACAACCAGTGCGTCCGGGAGCAATAAAAATGTTCTGGGCAAAGATGCTTTCATGACGATGATGGTTGCGCAGTTAAAAAACCAAGATCCTTTAAATCCGATGGACGGGACAGCTTTTCTTTCGCAACTGGCCCAGTTTTCTTCGCTGGAGCAGATGCAGAATCTCAATGACACAATGAGTTCTTTGCCTTCCGTCATGAATAATTTCAGCAATGCGCAAATGGTCGGTCTGATCGGAAGCGAGGCGACAGCCAGCGGAAATATTATTCATGCCAGTGGCGCAACGGCAAAAATTAATTATAAGCTTCCGTCTGATATTCAAAACGGCGTCATTAAAATTTACAACAGTGAAGGCTCTCTGGTGGATACGGTTGCTGTGGGATCGCAAAAGGCGGGTTTGCAAAACATGATATGGAATTGCAGCGGCAAAACCGCAGGAACCTATACTTATGAAATGACGGCGACAGGAAAGAACGGAGCCGCAGTGACGGTGAATTCTCTGATTACCGGTTCTGTGTCCGGGGTGTCCTATAAAAACGGAGATGCTTATTTAACCATCAACGGGCAGGAAGTGGCTTTTGCAGACATTGTGTCCATTAACAAGACGACAAATTAAAAAAAGGAGGATATATTATGAGCAGCGCACTATGGGCGGGAGTATCGGGGTTGAATGCCAGCAGCAAGGCACTGGATGTTATTTCCAACAATCTGGCCAATTTGAATACAGTCGGGTTCAAGTCGGGGACAACCTATTTTGCGGATGTTTTAAGCCAAAGCGTATCTGGGGGCGCAGGGGGAAGCATGCAGGTCGGACGGGGGGTTTCCGTGGCGGAAGTGCAGACCCAGTTTGATACGGGTTCTTTTGAAACGACGGGAAACGCGATGGATGTGGCCATTGACGGGGACGGCTTCTATATAGTGAACGATGCAACGGATGCCACCTATTATACACGCGCCGGATCATTTCACCTCAACAGTGATGGCGTCATGGTGGATACCAATGGTTATGCGGTTCAGGGAAAAATGATTGTCAACGGCGTGGCTTCCGGCACATTGAGTGATATTGTTTTGAAGGACTATCAATCCAAACCATCGGCAACGACAACCGTTTCGATGGGATCGAATTTGAGTTCCACAACCGCTGCGGGTGGACAGTACAAAACCACACAGACGGTTTATGATTCTCTGGGAAACAGTCATGGATTGAACACGACGTTTACCAAAACCGGCAATGCCACCAGCGGCTACTGGGGTGTCGAAGTTGCGCTTGATTCAACTGCTGCTACGGGAATATCGAGAAACGGATTGATCTTTGACGCAGACGGCAATATGTCCGGCAGCTATACGGGCGCGATGGGCGCCGTGAGGGCGAAAAGCGTGGGTGGAGGAACGGCAACCGGTGTATTAAACCGTCCCGGCATGGTCTATCAAACCGGAACCATGACTTTAAAGCGCGGTGCGACTCCGGCCACCTGGACTGTTACCGGAGCAGGCGGATATACGAAT
>DAOLNX010000182.1:0-2928 GCA_035416785.1 Smithellaceae bacterium
ATTGTCGCCAGTCCATTGCACAGCGGTTCATCCCCACGTGTGTGGGGAACATCATTCTCCTAACTTATTGATTCCTTATTAAATTTCCAAAGAACCAAATTCCACCAAAGATTTGGTACCCAATTTCACACTTCTGATGCCTCTTTTTTCTCTTCTTCCGGAAGGAAAGAAACAAGCTTAATTCCATCCATTTCCACAGGAATCCGCCGGTTAGTTCCCAGCGTCATAAAGTCAAATCCTGATTCTGTGTTTGTGCTCCATGCCATGACGGCATTGCCGTCTTCTATCCCTTTTTCAATCTGATCCCAGATCATCTCCCGAACGCGCCGCGATACCTTGCCGATATATACACCGGCGCGCACTTCCAGAAGCCAAATTGCCAATCTGCCCCGCAAACGTGGCGGCGCGTTTTCAACCACGGTGACCAGCATCGCCGATGCCCTCCTTGTTCGGAATCGCCATTTCAACGGCTTCTTCATGTGGTTTTGGTCTTTCCAGGCCGCCTGCATGCAGAATTTCTTCGATCGTTGGAATAATGCGCGCCAGAATTTTTGATTGCCGAAATGCATCCCGGCAGGCGATTCGTACTTCCCGTTCCGGATTATTTGGATTCTTGGCCGCGATGCGAAAGGCCACGGGAACAACCGTCTCAAACTTGAAGATATCCGCAATGTCATAAACAAACGATTGCGGCTTTCCTGTGTGAATGAACCCCACGGCAGGCGCGTATCCTGCCGCCAGGATCGCCGCCTCGCAAATTCCATAGAGGCAGGCCGTCGCGGAACTCAGGCAGCGGTTGGGCACATCCCCGCTTTCCCACTCGGTGTGATCATAGTTGCGGTTTTTCCAGGTGACGCCGTACTGGCGCGACAGAAGTTCATACATCTTTCTGACGCGGACACCTTCAATGCCGCGTAATTGTTCCACGCTACGCCTTTCGGGCGGTTCTTCCTTAAAACGGATGGCGTACATTTTCCGAACGACTTTCAATCGAGCAGTATCATCAAGCGCCAGTTTTGCCTGATACAAGAGTCTGTCCGCTCTTGCTCCGCCTGGTTGGCCGGATGCGTAAAGCCGGACACCGCCATCACCCACCCAAACCAGCAGGCATCCGACGCGAGCCGCCAGCACCACGGCGGCATGAGAAACACGCGTTCCTGGTTCCAGCATCATACAGGCGACACTGCCCACGGGGATGTGTTTGCGTACGCCGTTTTTGTCAACCACCACAAAAGCTCCGTCCAGAACATCCAGATTGCCCTTATAAATAAAAATGACAGACAGGCGATCCTTCATCGGAATCGGTTTGAGCGGCGGTAAAATCACTTCCGTCATGTTCATTTATCCTTTGTCTTCTTCATGTTTATCGGTTGGGGGCTCATTTTTTGCATTTTGTTTTCATCTAACTGCTTTGCCGCTTCTTCCAGCGCCTTGAGAGCTTCCGCTTCGCCCAGCGCCTCTTTGTATTGCCTGCGGCGTGCGGCGAAACGGTCATATTCATCTTTGGCGAAGTCAAGCGCTTCCTTCTTGGTGACTTTTCCGGCATCCGGCAACACGCGTCGCTCGTTGAATTTCAGAAATTCATCCAGCTTATGTTCCCAGTCTTTCATGAAAATCTGTTTCCGGCGAATTGCCTGATCTTCGGCATAATCCAGCCACATGACGACAATCCGGTTCAACCCATCAATTTCTTCTTCATGGAGATAATTCTTGGCAATGGTCACATCTGTTTTGCGGACTTCGCCAACCTTCCAGCTTGTGAGCCCCATATTGGGTAGACTCGAATTAGCGCGCTTTTTGATCAATTCCGCCGCCGTCATGCCGGTTGCCGCAAAATGAAGCTTGTTCTGCATAATGCTGAAGAATTTATTCGTCTCGGGAAGTGTCGGATCATAATCGCCCGCCATGGCAAAGATTTCCTTAACACGCAGATACATCCGCCGTTCACTGGCGCGGATGTCGCGGATGCGGGCCAGCATCTCATCAAAATAATCAGGAACGGCAGAACCGGCCACCGGCGGATTTTTTAGCCTTTCATCATCCATGACAAAGCCTTTGATGATGTATTCCTTTAACCTTTGCGTCGCCCAGATGCGGAAACGGGTGGCAACGCTGCTTTTTATACGGTAGCCGACCGAAATAATCATATCCAGATTGTAATATTCCAGATCTCTTCGAATCTGCCGCTGACCTTCTTTTTGAACTGTCAAATATTTTTTGACAGTTGCCGCCGGCAGTAGCTCACCTTCTTCATAAATGCTTTGAATATGGTGACTTATGTTTTGTTTGGATGACTGAAACAGATCAGCCATCATTTGCTGGGTCAGCCAGACCGTCTCATTGTTGAGACGAACATCAAGCTTCACCCGCCCGTCTTCAGTCTGATAAACGAGAAATTCACTTTTTACGGGAAGGTTGTCGGTCATTAACTATTCTCCCTTGTTTTTATCGTCCGTCAATGATTACGCCGAGGGGTCAATTTGTCTCAATCCAGAAGGCAAATCATCAATATTTTAAAATATTTTATGCAATCGGCTTGGAATTTCCAATTGATCATCTATATGTGTCCATATTTAAACACTATTTTCAGTCGGTTATAATTTGTAACCGACTGATGCATTGCATACGTCGTCCTTACACGCACCGCACAAGCATCAGACCACAACCGAATCCTTTGGCGGGGCCGATCCCTTTAAAAAGACATTTATCAATAAAAACGTCAGGCTCAGTAACAGTAAGAATGCCGTTGAAATCCACCGTGCTCAAGCTTATAGGGTTGTTTCCTTTTCTTTTGAAGAACTTGTGTTGTCGATAGCCATCTGCCCTTATATTGTTAGGTTCTATGCTGAATCCGTGAGAGACAGACCGTTCTTCCAACCATTGCAGACCACTTATTTGGACAATATCGGGCATTTCGCAATCTTTGCC
>DAOLNX010000183.1:0-2862 GCA_035416785.1 Smithellaceae bacterium
CCCGGAAAGCCCTTCGGGCTTCCGCAGGTCGCCGCAATGCCCATCTGCCCCGGCTAGGTTTCTGCTGCCGTCATTTATTGTCATCGCTCCGACCTGGTTACGCCTCGATAACGCAGTAGCCGCGTCATCTGGACATTGTGGCCGTGTGCCACAATGTTCTAAAGAAACTGTATAAAATGGTGCTACCCCTCCAACTGGCCCCTAGGGGCATCCAGATTTCTCATCTCCTTGAGTTTATAGGCTTCGTATGTAAGCATAGGTTATGAAATCCTGTTTAGGTGAATGATTGCTCTTCTATTGTAATATTTAGGGAAAAGATGCTAGCATCTTTTCCCAGATTAACAAAAAATGAGGTCTATTCATGCCAGATTTGCTTCTCCGAAAAATTCCCAAGGAATTGCACTCTTTTTTTGAGAACACTCGAAAATCTCAAAATCTTTCCCAGCGAGAGTTTTTTATCCATCTTCTCCAGAGGGTGAAAGAAGATCCTGAAGCCTATCAGCCAAATCTATTTATTGAACCTCACCCGTCTATTGCCACATCAGAAGGCCCTCACGAGTTTACCTTTATAGATCTTTTTGCCGGCATCGGCGGCTTTCGTCTGGGTTTGGAAAAGACCGGCGGCAAGTGTCTTTTTACCTGTGAATGGGACCGATATGCACAGAAAACGTATAATCGCTGGTTCGGTGACGTCCCGCACGGGGATATTCGCGAATTGGATATCTCCACAATTCCTGATCATGACATCATGGCAGCTGGGTTCCCTTGCCAACCGTTTTCTATTGCGGGTGTATCGAAAAAGAAAAGCCTTGGTCGTGCACACGGGTTCAAGGACATTGCTCAGGGGACATTGTTTTTTCAACTGGCTACTATTGCTGAAACCAAGCGCCCGCCTGTTCTTTTTTTTGAGAATGTAAAAAATTTAAAATCACACGATTCAGGCAGAACATGGCAAATTATCGAAGGCACTCTGACTGATTTGGGTTACAAGGTTTTTCATAAGATTGTTGATGCCAAACTGTTTGTTCCCCAGCATCGGGAGAGAATTTTAATTGTTGGTTTTGATAAAAAAGTTTTTGGTGAGAATGTTAAGTTTGAGTTTCCTGATCCAAGGCCCGCCTCTGTTTGTTTGAAAGATATTCTTGAACCGGCTCCGGACGCAAAATATACGCTTTCTGATCATCTCTGGTCATATTTGCAAAAATATGCTGAAAAACACAAGGCAAAGGGGAATGGGTTTGGTTTTGGCCTGGCGAATCCTGATGGAACCACTCGCACATTAAGCGCAAGATACTACAAAGATGGGTCTGAAATACTCATTCCTCAGGGCAAAGGGAAAAATCCCAGGCGTTTAACGCCTCGCGAAGCTGCTCGATTGATGGGCTTCCCGGATGACTTGCCTATCGCGGTTTCTGACACCCAGGCATATAAGCAATTTGGCAATGCTGTTTGTCCCCATGTAATAACTATGGTGGCAAAGGAAATTGTTAAGGTTATAAAAGCGCATAAAACTTCTAATGTGGTGAAAGAGCGTTCAAGACGCTATGTTGCGAGGTCGGAAAAATGCCTTCATGCCTAATAGAAAGAGCAATTACGGATGCCCGCCAATATGGCCGGGCGCTTTTAAAATTTATTTCTGCAAATGATGTCGGTTCTACCGGCAGTCACCAGTGCGGCTTTTATCTTCCCAGGGCTATTTGGAGGCATTTTACATGTAACCCTCCAGAACGTGGGAAGTTGTCAAAAGAAGACGTAAAAATAACATGGCAGGATGGCTTGGTGACAGATTCTGTCATAACATGGTATGGGCAGAAAACCAGAAGTGAATACCGTTTAACTAGATTTGGTCGGGATTTTCCGTGGCTGGACCAGGATAACGTCGGCAGTCTACTCATCCTGATTCCATGCGGTTCATCAAATTTTCTGGCATATGTTGCTGATACGGAAGATGATATTGATGACGTGCTTTCTGCATTTGGCCTTTCCGGTCTTGAAGCAGCCTGGGCCCTTTATGATGCAGCGGCAATGCTGCCTGAAGATCCTGATTCCTGTATTAAAAGGCGATTCTCAGAATTCATCGCGCCGTTGAAAAATGATTTTCCTTCTCCCAAACATTTTGCAGAAGCCACATTTAATGCTCTTGCCGACTGCTTTTCTTCGTTTTCCGCCGCCGCCCCGGACACAAAGCTATTGCAGCTTCTCGATTATGAATACAGACTCTTTAAATTAGCGGAAAGGCGAATATATTCAGGCATTTTAACCAGTCCTTTCCTGTCGATAGACCATTTTCTTCAGATTGCATCCTCTATAATGAATCGCCGTAAAAAAAGGGCAGGGATCTCTCTTGAAAATCACGTGGAAACAGTCCTGAAAGATGCCGCAGTTCCGTTTGCTTCCCATCCGAAGGTTGACGATACTGCGCCGGATTTTATTATTCCAAGCGTGGAAGCCTATAATGATCGGTCATATCCATCTGACAAGCTTTTTGTGTTAGCGCTTAAAACAACTTGCAAGGATCGTTGGCGACAGATTTTGAACGAGGCTCCGAGAATTCCATTAAAGCATCTTCTTACTGTTCAGCAGGGTATTTCACAAAATCAGTTAAATGAAATTTCCAGATCGAATGTGTCTTTGATAGTGCCGGAATCCTTGCATTCCTGCTATCCTGGTTCTGGTCGTAAAAGTCTTTTAACCGTTGAGAGTTTTGTTGCCAAAATCAAATCGGCCCTGGGTGATTGATTATGACGGACGTGCTTTCTGCAGAACAGCGGCGTTTCTGCATGTCTCGAATTCGAGGCAAAAACACAACCGAAAAATAGCGTTGCTATTTTTCGGAGGGCGGGTTTGGAAGTTTTCGGCCTG
>DAOLNX010000184.1:0-2847 GCA_035416785.1 Smithellaceae bacterium
GAAAATCCTCATTACGGCCACGGTATCTTACTTTACCGATCAAGACAAAATGGTCGCCGCCTGCATTATCCGGCCAATCATTCATAAGCGGTCAACCGACGGAGTAATCAATGACGTGGATTTTGGATATGATGGAAATAAGACAGACCAAGCGGATCAGCCGGAACAGGCAAAAGATTAACCAAACTACATGGTCATGGTGATCCTTCGACTGGCTCAGGATGACAATACCTGTCGAGTGGTGAGTCCGTCGAGGTGTGAGCTCGTCGAACCATAGAAAGCGCAAACAATCATGAATATTTTGCTGATTTTTCCCAAATACCCGGACTCCTTCTGGAGCTTTACCCACACGCTCAAGTATGTCTCCAAAAAAGCGGTCTTTCCGCCAATTGGATTGCTGACAGTGGCCGCCTTGCTGCCCAAAGACTGGAGCATTCGTTTAGCTGACCTGAATATAAAGGAATTACCTGTCCGGGATACCATTGATGCTGATTATGTGCTGATCAGCGCCACAAATATTCAAATAGAATCCACAAACGAAATTCTGAAAGAGTGTCATCGGTTGCAGAAAAAAGTCATTGCCGGCGGGCCGCTTTTTGCCAACAAGCTTGATGAATATATCAACATCGTTGATCATCTTGTTTTGGACGAGGGAGAAGTGACGATCCCGCGATTTCTGGCTGATTTGGCCGCAGGGAATGCTCATAAGGTCTATCGTGCCGATAAGAATGAATACGCTTTGCTGCAAAATACACCAATTCCGCGTTGGGATTTGATCAATATCAAGCATTACGCCAGCTTAATGATTCAGCATTCCCGTGGTTGTCCTTTTGGCTGCGAATTCTGCGATGTTCCCTTGCTTTTCGGCAATATTCCCCGGATCAAATCGGATGAACAGATCATCCGGGAACTGGAAGCGGTTTACGATACCGGTTGGCGGGGCACGGTGTTCATTATCGCCGATAATTTTGTCGGAAACAGAAAATCCGCCCGGTCTCTGCTGCCAAAAATGGCCGCCTGGATGAAAGATCGCCAATATCCCTTTACGTTCTTCACGGAGTTATCCATTAACCTGGCCGATGACGACGAAATTATTCAGTTGATCGTCAATGCCGGGTTTGACAATGTGTTTATCGGACTGGAAACACCCAATGAGGAAAGTCTCCAGACAGTAGCCAAGAACCACAACTGCCACCGGGATATGGTTGCTGCGATCAAAAAGCTGCAAGCCGCCGGTCTGCAAGTTTGCGGTGGCTTTATTGTCGGCTTTGACCGGGATGATGAAAGCATCTTTGCCCGGCAGATCAAATTTATTCAGGAAAGCGGTGTAGTTGCTGCCATGATCGGCATATTAAACGTGATGCCCAATACCAGACTGTGGCAAAGGCTGGCGGAAGAGGGCAGGCTGCTGGATAAATTCCAGGTGGATAATACCGATGGGGGAATCAACTATATTCCGGTGATGGATAAAGATGCGCTGGCCTGCGGCTACCGCGATATGCTCACCACACTTTACAGCCCAAGAGTTTTCTATCAGCGAGTCAGCGAGTTTCTGAAATCATATCATCCGGCGCCGATTGTCCGGAAAGAAAAACACATTCTTGAAAACACAAAGGTTTTATTGAAGTCCATTTTCTACCTGGGCATCCTGGGCAACGGCGCTTCCCAATGGTTCTATTGGAAGATGATGATAAAATCTCTGATCTTTTACCCCAGATCATTTTACGCCGCCATCCAGTTCATGATCTACGGCGAACATTTTCGAAAAGTGGCCAATGATATGGCGGTTCGCGAGAAAGAATACGGCAAACCAAGAAGGCATTGAATATTCATGGCGTTGTTGAATATGAGCAAGTGGGTTATGGGTATTTTAGCTCATTCATCTACCTAATCATCACATTAGCCGATCTTGTCAGGTCAATTATTACGGAAAGAAAGTGTGCATATTGTGTCATGCCATTCGCCCATCATTTGAGGCCTATTTATCTGTCAGCAATTTCTTTATATTTCCTGTCTGAGACACACAAAAAAACTAACAGAATTACTCTTTATTTTTTTCAAACTCCGGAATCTGCAATTCAATCCTTTTGTTTTTCGGCATCCATCTTTCAGTCGCTATCTCTGAATACGTTTTTTGTTTATGGTAATCTTTCTGACGCTCTATGGCATGCCATTTATCAAAATCTTCCCGCCATCTAAGCGCCTTCTTTTGCCAGGCAAGACATGTTGAACGCAGCCAGAATTCCAGTTCGGATGAAAATGGTTCTGTCACAGGCATCGGCGGTATTAAGGCCACAAGTCCTTCCACGTCATGTTGTTTTTTATCGGAGTGAATCAGAATAATCGGCGCCTTGTATTCAGGTCCGATATCCATATCCTCTTCCAGATCAGACGAATCAGTACAATCATGATAATTCCGGCACTGCGTACACTTTTTCATTCTGCCCGACCACTCGGTAAGATAGCATTCGAAACGGCTGATTTCAGGGTTATCTTCAGTAAGGACACGACTGTCAAGGATCAGGATAAAACACGGAATCATGATAACATCGGTAATGTCCTCACAAAGATAATGATTGAAGGGCATGTGATTCAGCATAGATGAGATGTTCTCTGCGGTTGGGAAATTGGCCAGGATATTGATGTTGTTTTCTATAGATCGAGACACAGGCATTGTTAATCTCCGTAACACAGGAAGGTCTTTATCAGCAAAACGATTCAAAGGTTAACAGATCGCCACAAAATTTCTCTAAAAAAACTGATATTTCGGGACAATATTACTATTATTCCTATTTCATTTTAAGTCACCCTTCGCGGTAACCGTCTGACCAACCCGTCTTGAAAGTT
>DAOLNX010000185.1:0-2387 GCA_035416785.1 Smithellaceae bacterium
AAAAGCAAACCCGCCCCCAACAACAACAATATTTTTCTTCTCCAAAAATTCAATGGGCCAAGGATGCCCAAGTGGCCCGCGTAATCCGATTTTACCGCCTTCATCCATATCATGCAGCGCTGCGGTAACCAAGCCAGGCAATACCGTTCCTGCCCTTTGAACGGTGAATTCCACATAGCCTGGTTCTGTAGGCGAAGAAGCGATCCCTATCGGAGATTCTCCCTTTCCGTAAATGGACAGTTCCGCAAATTGCCCTGGGAGATATTGAAAATTTTTCTCGTCTTCTTTGTTCAGAAAGGTCAAGCGGAAGGTTTTTATATCGTTCGTATCAACTTCATTAATGATTCTAGAGATTTGCGTTGGAACAGGAATATATGGATTACTGTTTGCACTCATGGTTTTTCCTCAAGCAAAAAGAATGGGTTCATTTCGATATTTTTTCTCCACTTCTGCGACATCAGGCTTTCATCGCATCTTCCACAATGGAGAAGATGTCAATATTCACCGGACAATGCCGCGTACAGCGTCCACAGCCGACGCAGGAAATCGTGTCGTATTTCCGGACATGATAAGAATACTTGTGATTGATCTTCTGCCGAAGTCTTTGATAAACCTGCGTCCGGGGATTGTGACCGCTGGCTTCCAGCGTAAAATCGGTAAACATGCAGGCATCCCAGACCCGACGGCGGGTTCCTTTGCCGAACAGGGTTTCGTCGCAAATGTCAAAGCAATAGCAGTTGGGACACAAAAAAGTGCAAACGCCGCAGCTCAGGCATGCGCTGGAAATCTTCATCCAAAAATCATTGTTGTGAAAAAGATCTTCCAATTTTTTAGCGATGTTGCTTTTCTCTATACAGGTGAAACGGGTTCTCGTTTGTCGCCCGCGGTGAATATATTCCTCAAAATACTTTTCATCTTCCGGCGTTGCTGCATCATGGACGGAAAGCCTATCCAGAATTTTTTCGCCTTTGGAGGTCATACTTTTCAGAAGCAGATCGTTTTCCTTTCGAATCATGAAAATATCGCTGCCCTCCGGATCAGCAGCACCGATTCCCAGCGTCGAATAGAATTCTTCCGCTTGCGCCGGCTCGTCCAGATAAAAAGCATAACCGAAAATTACGGTCGCTTCTCTTCTTTTTTGCCAGTAGGGATCCACCGATCCCGTGCCGGAAAAATGTATGTCCATAATCTGAAAACTTCTTACATCACACGGACGAACACCGAAGAGAAACGTCGGCTTGACATTGAGTTCTACGGCAACGGCATCCAAAATGGATTTGCCCGTTTCGTAATGAATAAAGTCTTCTGCAGGAGGAAAGAATACCGATTTCGGACTGGTTACTGTATTGTGATAATTTAAATCCACGGCTTGCACATCGGCAATCTCACGGAAATGAAAGTATCCGTCTTCTTTGACCGGCGCGATCAGCGTTCCTTGCTCCATCATCCGTGATGCTAATTCGGATATTTTATCGATTGCTGTTTTTTTCAACACAAGAGAACTCCTTACTCCAAAATTTTATCTGAATCGTCCACCCGGAAATTGATCAGTACGGGCTTGTCTTTAAGACTCATTCCGGCCCCCTGACCAAACATTTCCTTGCATTCCTTGGCCATTTTTTTATGGAACAAATACAAAGGAATGTTCACCGGACAGGCCCGCGAACATTCGCCGCAATCGACACACCGGCCCGCCAAATGGTGAAACCTAGTTAAATGATACATGAAATTGCCTGAAGACTGCGGGGATTTTTCACCCCACCTGGGCTTTTGCTGGTCAATAAAGCAGGGATCGCAATAGCACATCGGGCAGGCCTTGCGGCAGGCATAGCATCGGATACACCGATCAAATTCTTTTTTCCAAAACACAAAACGATCTTCCCTATCCATGGCTTCATACGGTGTAAGAACTTCGAAAGGTGATACAACAGGCTTTCCATGTATTTCTTCACCGAGAAGAATATCATAGAGAACAGGATTATATAATCCACAGGTGGTCTGGCCATCGATTTCCTGGCCGGTTTCGGAATTTTTCATTCCATACACGGGAATACCCATCACCACCACATCTTCGCGGCAAACTTTTTCCTCATGAAGAAGCTGGATCACCGCGCGACTGTCTGCCGCTTTAACGGCAATGGCGATTTTCGTTCCCCGAGAATATCGGACCAAATACCTGGCCATATTGAAATTACAGTATTCATTGAAAATAATATTTTCCACGTCAGACACACACTTGGCGGCGTATGGCATGGGATGTTTTTCGTCGTAGCCATTTTGGTAAGCCAAAACCACACTTACCTGGCCGGTCTCCAGAAGCCTTTTGGATTCGGCTTTTAATTTTTCTTCAATTTGTTTAAAGCTGATGGCCATATCCTCTCCCAAAG
>DAOLNX010000186.1:0-2271 GCA_035416785.1 Smithellaceae bacterium
AAACCATAAATGCAGCCCCCTTCTATCCTGTACAGTCGGCAGCAAAGTTTTGTCCAGAATCCGCAAAATCACGAATATCTCAAAACCAGAACGGGAATATTCCCCCCGATTATAACATAGATCATTGCCGGCATCCGAATTCCAGCCGCGCCATCCACGAAATTCGGACAAAGCACGCCACATCTTGTAGCCCAAAATCTCCTTGACACGTCAGAGCTCGTTCCTTATATTCAACGCCCAACAAGAACATTTCTTGTCTATAAATTTATATATTTAACCCATCTCGGGTAGGCTATGAAAAAAGACATTCACAAAAATGACTCCTTCACAAAAATTCATATGGGCCGCAGGTCGTTTTTTAAAAAAATGGCAGCTTTTCTTGGTGGATTCACTCTTATGGATTGGAGGGTGTTCCCTGTGAAAAGAGCGATAGCCTCTATCATGGGAGGGATTCAAGAAGACAGGAAAAAACTGATCTTCGTTGCCATCGATGCGCTTCATCCGAAATACTTCGAACTTGACGCCAGAGGGATGCCGGGAGGCAGTGAAGGTAATTGGCTGATGCCCAATATGCATGCTTTTCTGGAAAAATCATTATGGTACAAGAACGCAAAATGTTTCTTGCCCTCAGCGACGGACATGAATCATCTCAACGCGCTGGCCGGAACTTCTTCCGCGCAGACCGGCATGATCAGTGTATGGGCGCAGCCGACCGGATGGAATGATGAAGGAGATATGATGATCAAGCCGACCAGTATGGCCTTTGCCCGGGATGACAAGGGCAGACCGGTGGATACCCTTTTCCATGCATGGAAAAGGCGCTGGCCGGAATCTAAAACGATGCTGATCACAGGCAAGGAATGGGTCGGGGAAATGTTTCGTGGCGATGACCAGACGCCTTCAGGTATTGATATTTTAGTCACGGGTCCCAAACATCCGGATTATTTGAAAGCACCACAGAAAGAAAGCCTGGCCGATCCACCGACGGACAAGGATGCCGCCTGTGATCCGGAATCCGATCGCCTTACATTCTTTGGGAAATCGATGAGGCTGAGCAACATCATGACCCGTGTCTATAGCGGGCAGGGAAGCCTCTTGACAAAACAGATGGAACACTTTGCCGATCATTTTCCACCGGACAGCTGGATTGTTGATTCAACTCTGGCAATCTTCAGGAAGGAGAATCCGGATATGGCCTATATCCTTCTTGCCCAGTGCGACGATGCCGGGCATTGCATTGGAAGCGCATGGGACCCAGCTGAATTCGTCAACATCGATCCTCCATATGAACCGCCACAGGAATGTGATCATAAGCCTGAATATCAGCTGGTCAGCAGCCGGAACAAACTTCTGTATAAAGAAGCTTGTTTGGATGTCATTCGCGACGTAGATATGCAATTCGGACGCCTTATGGAGGGATTTCGGGAACAGGGAGTACTCCGTCATGCGCATATTATTCTTCTGAGCGACCACTCCGCAGTAAATCATCTTTCAACCGAGAATTTTTTATCTACAGATTGCGAGAGTATTCTGGAAAACGCCGGAATTATCGAGAAAAGAAAGATTCTGAAAAAGAAAGAAATGTATGCTTTCAGTGTGAGCAGTTACGGTGTTTTGTATTGGCGCGGCAATAAGGAAAAGGTTGTCGATGCCAAGAATGTCTTATTGGCACATCGGGCACGAAATCCTCAGACCGGTAAAGAAGAATGTCCCTGGTGGGTTCTGGACAGAACGGATATGAAAAACGGAATCGATGGAGTGTGTTTGCCGGGCGAACTCTATCATTCCTATTATGCGGATATAGATCAAGAAAAGACCATTATCTGGCCCGATCTTATTCTTCTGGCGAAGAACGGCTGGCAGATTCCCGTTTATAATGGGCAAATTCCTAATGTCGGTATTAAGGCCCCAAAATGGATGCCTCCCTGGCGTGTCTATAATGGCGGGCATGGATCAGTTGATACGCTTCCCATTGTCGCCGCAATATCCATACCGGGTGGCAAAACGGGCGTGCAGGACAGGAAGATCCGCATTGCTGATCTGGGTGTCACGGCCGCATCGTTGTCCGGCTTGGAACTGAGAAGCACCACGATCGGGATGGATTTGAGTAAAGATTTAATTTGATTAGCCACTAACAGAAAACTCCGGATTCAATCGCTTTTCTGTAACAATCATCTTTCAACGAGATGCCGGAGTCTGACTTTCGTTACAGGAAACCACAACAACAGGAGCATCGACGCATGAAAACCTTTCGAAAAATTTTGATCGCCA
>DAOLNX010000187.1:0-2244 GCA_035416785.1 Smithellaceae bacterium
AGTTCGAGCATAAAATTACAATTCCAGATCACCATCCGATCAAAATAGGGACGTTGAACAACATTAGATTTTAAAAATATGAACCTTCAAAACAAAAAAATCCTCGTTACCGGGGCTGATGGATTCATCGGATCACATCTTACGGAAGAACTCATACGACGTGGTTTTAATGTCCGGGCTTTTGTTCTGTATAATTCCTTCAATTCCTGGGGCTGGCTGGATCATGCAGAGCCGGAAATCAAGAAAAACCTTGATATTTTCGCCGGAGACATTCGCGATCCGCACGGCGTGAAAACAGCCATGAAGGGCTGCGATGTCGTTTTCCATCTGGCGGCCTTGATCGGGATTCCCTATTCCTACCACTCACCCGACACTTATGTTGATACAAACATTAAAGGCACACTCAATATCGTTCAGGCCGCTCGCGAACTTGGCGTTGCCAAAGTGCTGCACACCTCCACAAGCGAAGTATATGGCACGGCCCGCTTTGTCCCGATCACCGAAGAACACCCTCTTCAGGGGCAATCCCCTTATTCAGCCAGCAAAATCGGTGCTGACCAGATTGCCATGTCCTTTTATCTTTCTTTTGGCACGCCTGTCAGTATCGTCCGGCCCTTCAACACTTACGGCCCCCGGCAATCGGCGCGCGCCGTCATCCCGACCGTCATCACGCAGATTGCTTCTGACAGACAAAAAATCAAACTTGGCGCCATGCACCCCACGCGCGATTTCAATTACGTGAAGGATACCATAAACGGTTTTATCGCTATTGCCGAATCTGACAAAACCCCTGGTGAAGTCATCAACATCGGAAGCAATTACGAAATCTCCATTGGAGACACAGTAAAATTGATTACGGAATTGATGAACGCGGAGATTGACATCGACACGGATTCACAACGCATACGTCCCGAAAACAGCGAAGTGGAAAGGCTCTGGGCAGAAAACGCCAAAGCTAAAAAGCTGACCGAATGGCAACCGGCTTATGGCCAGCGCGAAGGCTTCAAAAAAGGACTGCAAGAAACCATTGATTGGTTTATAAACCCGGAAAATCTCAGACAATACAAACCCGGAGAATACAATATCTGATGGCTGACTTTAATATCGACAGCATCATCTCAGCAATCAAAACGACTCTTCCGCAGGATAAGCAGCCGCCGGTTGCCCTGCATGAACCCTGCTTTAAAGGCAACGAATGGGCCTATATTAAAGAGTGTATTGACACCAGTTGGGTTTCCTACGTCGGCAAATATGTTGACCGTTTTGAAGAGATGCTTGCCGATTACACCGGTGTAAAAAAAGCAATGGCGATAGTCAATGGCACAGCGGCGCTTCAGATAGCCTTGAAACTCATCGGCATCCAGCCGGGTGATGAAGTTCTTGTTCCGGTGCTCACCTTTGTGGCCACAGCCAATGCCGTTGTGCATTGCGGTGGTGTTCCTCATTTTGTGGACAGTGAAGAAAAAACACTGGGCATGGATCCGCAAAAACTCAAAGACTATCTGCGCGATATTTGCCGCGTAAATTCGGATGTTTGCACCAACAAACAAACAGGCCGACAAATCAAAGCCGTCATTCCGATGCATACCTTTGGCCATCCCGTCGATCTTGACCCCCTCGCAGAAATTTGCCATGAATACAAACTGGAAATGATTGAAGATGCAGCCGAATCACTGGGTTCATTTTACAAAGGCAAACACACGGGAAACTGGGGGAAACTTTCCATCCTGAGCTTTAACGGCAACAAAACGATCACCACAGGCGGTGGCGGCGCGATTATCACCAACGATGAGGAACTGGGAAAATTGGCAAAACACTTGACCACAACCGCCAAAATCCCTCACCGCTGGGAATATCGGCATGACCATATCGGTTATAATTTCCGCCTGCCCAATATCAATGCCGCCCTGGGCTGCGCACAGATGGAACAACTTCCCGGATTTTTGGAGAAAAAAAGAGCGCTGGCTACACGCTATCAACATGCTTTTAAAAACGTGGAAGGCGTTAAATTCTTCAGTGAGCCGCCTCACGCCAAAAGCAACTATTGGCTGAATGTTATACTTCTGGATGAGCCCGCTCTTGAACAGCGCGACAAGCTGCTGGAAAAGACCAATGACTCAGGAATCATGACACGTCCCGTTTGGACGTTATTAAACAAACTGGCCATGTTTCAAGATTGTCCCAGTATGGACCTGTCCTGCGCAAACAACCTGGAAGCAAGGTTGATTAATATTCCCAGCAGTT
>DAOLNX010000188.1:0-2150 GCA_035416785.1 Smithellaceae bacterium
AAGAACCCGGCCGCATCGGTCCCATTTTCAAAAGCGCCTCTTTGATCTTCTCAATCCTTTTCTCGATCTGTTGGAGTCTCTTCACGATCAGGAAAAATACACGGATTGCGGCATCTGTTACGAAGAGCGGTGTCATTTCGGGGTACTCCGCAATGAGAAAGATGGCCTGACGGTCGATATAGCCAAATGCCTGGGCTGCGGATTTTGCGTCTCCGCCTGTCCCACAGAGGCGGAAAAAGATCTGTGGACAATTATTTCCGGAGGCGAGTGGTCTGTAAATAATTTGATCCGCACAGCGATACCTTCTTATAATTTTTGAGGGAAAAGCTATCCTGAAAACAGCTTGGCAAAAAGTGCTTGCTTTATATATTTCACATGTGTAATATATAGTTCACGTGTGAAATAAAAACGAGCCGGAAGAAATGACAGATAAGAGAATCTATTATAAACTGAATATGGCGCGGCATTTGTTGTCCAAGCGCGTTGATTCAATCCTGGAAAAACGGCTGGGGATCAAGTCGGTGCAGGTTGGAGCTATTTTTTTTCTTCTTACCAATGATGGATGCATGCTCGGCGAACTAAGTGCTGGTCTGAATTTAAACAACTCGGCCATTACGGGACTTGTGTCGCGGATGGAAAAAGCGGGATTGCTCAAAAAGGTTCCCTGTTCCGTAGATGGGAGATCATTCCGGTTGTTTCTCACCCAAAAAGCAAAGCAAATCGGCAAAAAAGCTTTCCCTCTGATGACACAATTCAATCAAAGACTTTATTCTGGATTTACAGAGACGGAACTGGAAGTCGTGAACCGCTTTCTGGATTCCGCAATCAAACTGGCAAAGGAGAAAGACGATGAATAAGACACTGGGAATTTACAATCGACTGGCGAAGATGCCCTTCGGTAAATATATTGTGAGCCGGGCACTGACATTCAAAGCACCCTATTTTGGTACGATACGGCCGCTCATTATCGCTGCTGGTCACGGTTCATGCACAACAGAAATGCGCGATCGCAGAGCCGTCCATAATCACCTGGGGACCATTCATGCTATTGCCATGTGTAACATGTGTGAGCTCACCGGAGGTCTGGCCATCGAGTTTGCCATTCCCGCGCATCTACGATGGATTCCCAAGCAGATGACTGTCCAATATCTGAAAAAAGCCAAAGGAAAGCTCACGGCCCATAGTGAGTTGAAGGAAAAATCCCTTTCACCCGGTGATGTTTCTGTTCCTGTTGAGATCAGAGACAACGCAGGCGATGTTGTTACACGGGCTGAGATTATGATGTATGTGAGCCCTCGTCCTGATACAAGTAGACCTGCAGTATCATCATAAAGGGCTATTAATATTATATTGAAAAAGGAGACCTGGAAATGGATCAGACAACAGGTAGAATAACACAGGCACAGAAGGAAAAACTCATCAGGAACATTTGGATACTCCACGAAGCGCGGTGGTTCATCAAATGCATACAAAAATTCGGATTCGAAACCGCGACCGAGCTGAACCTGATGGTTGCGGAATCGATCGGCAAAACCGAGATCAAGCAACTGCTGGCTGAACTGGGACAAGGCAAAGTAAAGAACATACAAGAATTTGACAAGCTCATGCATATAGCGGCAGACGTCTACTTCCCTCCCGAGCACACGTTTAAAATGGAAATTATGAGCGACAAGACCTATTGCGGCAGGGTATTGGATTGTTACGTTTACAAGAACGTGCAAAAGGCCGGGACAACGGCAATCCATAAATGTGCGGCACAACTGCAGTTCGCTTCATGGGCGGACGCATTCGGCTTAAACTGCAATGTCGAGTCGAGCGGCGACACGCCCAACTGTAACGGCAGGTGCGATATCACATTCAATATTAAATGGGATTAAGCAATCTGTCTTGTCAGTCGGGCATGAACCAAAACGTTACCCTGGATCAATAATGGCGCACTTCACACGATCAAAGATTTTCCTTAAATAAATTTTTCATCCGTGTGCCGCCAACATGATCGTCAGGCTGAACATGCATATGCGCATGATTGGCGAGCAACGGATTGAACTGGACAGGCTGCCCGGAAGGTATTATAGAAGAGATCAAATCATCTGGGTATAGGAGCGGATATGACGGCTGCGCATTTCGACCAGGGGCTGATCGAGTCGGTC
>DAOLNX010000189.1:0-1929 GCA_035416785.1 Smithellaceae bacterium
ACTGTGTGCCATATTGAATTCCTCTTCTCATATTTTTTTGCAGAATCTCTGCGTTTTTCAAAATTGGTCGCCTGTTTTATTAACAAAGCCTATTTTCTGACTATTGGTCTTTATCCAAATCCGGCATAACTGTCAAACATTTGTTCATGATCATTATTTTTTCTTGACAATAGAACGTTCGTTCTACTAAGTCTTATTGCTTCGGAATGCATTTATCCGTTTCATGGAAGAGGATTATATGACATTGTCCGTAGCCGCGTACCACCCCCGCCGACCGCAGGATTCGGATTATTATCACTGCGTCGAGGACTATTTTGAAACCTTCGTTCAATCCTATGATGAACACTTCTCCAGGCAGTACGGCTTCTGGCGGCCCTATATCGAGCAGGTGATATATCGCTATCTTGATTGCGGAGATCTACGCCACGGATTTGCCCGCGTCAAATGCAAAGACTGCGGCCATGAATACCTGCTGGCGTTCTCGTGTAAGCGCCGTCACTTCTGCCCATCATGCCATCAGAAGCGCGTGGTGGAGTTCGGAGAGTGGCTCTGCAGGGATGTTCTCAAGAAGGTTCCCCACCGTCATTTCATCTTCAGCCTCCCCAAAATCCTGCGCCGGTATTTTCTTTATGATCGGAAACTTCTTGCCAGTCTGAGCCGTTGCGCCTGGGAATCTCTGAAAATTTTCATGCAGTCCCGACCTGTCGGGATGCCGGAAAATGCGCCTCTGCCGGGCGCGGTCATCGCCATCCAGACCTTTGGTGATTATTTGGGATTTAATCCCCACTGCCACATTATCCTGACGGACGGATGTTTTTATGGCAACAAGGGCATATTTCGTGTCGCCCCGCCGCTGGAACTCAAAAAGCTGGAAGCCATTTTCCGGCACAAGGTTTTCAAAATGCTTCTGAAAAAAGGCAAGATCACGAAAGAGATGATTGCCATGCTCTCTACATGGCGGCATTCCGGTTTCAATGTTTTCTGCGGCAACCGAATTGCGCCGAAAGATGAAACCGCTATGGAGAATCTGGCACGTTACATCATCCGGGCATCCTTCTCGCAGGAACGCATGCGTTATCTGGAACAGGAAGGCACAGTCGTCTATAAAGCCAAAGCCTGCCCCAAAGGCCGATCCGGGAACGGCAAGGATCAAAAGACATTCCCCGCTTTGGAATGGCTGGCGGCCATGTGCTCGCATATCCCCAATCGAGGCGAGCAGATGGTCCGATATTACGGCTATTACAGCAACGTCGCCCGGGGTAAACGGAAAGAAACGGGGACAGATGATGTCATCCCCTGCATGACTGAACCGGTCGCAAACAATAAAGCTCTCCGGAAAAGCTGGGCACGGTTGATTCAGAAAATATATGAGGTTGATCCGTTGATTTGCCCCAAATGCAAGGGAACCATGCGCATCATCAGCTTCATCGAAGACGCGCAGGTCATCCGGGAAATTCTTACCCATCTGGGAATCTGGATTATTCGTTCGAGACCGCCGCCAAAAATTTGTGCCGCCATAACATTATCCGAATCCAGAGCCTCCGATTCCTACGCGCATCCTCCACATCAACAAGCCGACTGTTACGCTGACCCTGAATACTCATGGGATGATTACATTCAGTCATAACGTTTTGTGATTTTTTCAAAAATCATTTAAGGCGCGCCGGAGATGTCTGCCTGAATTCCGGTGGAAATACCTGTTTTGCGGGTAACACAACCAAAAGGTGAAAATTTTTCTTCAAAAAAATGATGTCGGAATTTTCCTTCCGTGTGGTCATTGGTGCTATACACTACATCTTGTGGCAAAATATTCTTGACACACAAGTGAACGTTTCTTATACTGCCGACAAATAAAAGCAAGTTCTTATCAATATAAAATATTCTGTGTATGAGGAAACATGGGGTTTCCGCTTTCCGTTCGTTCCCAGA
>DAOLNX010000190.1:0-1595 GCA_035416785.1 Smithellaceae bacterium
AGAAAACCTCTGGTCGTGAAATTGGTTAACAGCCGATTCCTAAGCCATTTCGTAAAGTTCAATTGCTGCCTCGTTTAATCTGATCATCGATTAGAGATAAAATTCACCAAATTTATCATTTCTTGATAAGTCGCGCCGGCACACCGGCCCAGGTTTCTCCAGAGGGGACATTCTGCGTTACAAAACTAAACGCTCCGATAACGGCATTTTCCCCGATTGTCACACCCGGCATCACAACACTGTGACTACCCACCCGGCATCCTTTCTTTAAAATGACCGGCCCCTCTTTTTCATCAATTGTCGAAATGGAATAAAGGGAACAATGCGAGCCGACTTGCACAAAATCCTCAATAATAACTGAGCTTTTTGCATTGATATAACTGAAAGCGCCGATATCTGTCTTGTAGCCCAGTTTCAATCCACGCACATTCTGAACGATCCAGTTATAACGCGTTGGTTTCCCCTCTTCGATTTCCGGATATTGCCAGTTTTCAAATCTTTCTTCCATGAATGAAACCTGTAACCTCCTAAAACCTTTGAACGTTAGCCGTGAACAACCTGTGAGACGGAACCGCCCAGATGCAGGGCTCGTCAAGGCGCTTGAGTTCGTTGCCGGAATAGATCACCGCGCCGCCACGCCATTTGTCGCCAAGAATGGAAGCGATTTCCTTTAATCCCCGGGTATCTTTTGACGCCAGAATAGAACGCGATTTAATTTCCATGCCGACAACGCCGGTCGATGATTCCAAAAGAACATCCACTTCCAAGCCGGAGCGTGTGCGATAAAAACTCAATTCTCCGTCGCAGGCCATCGTTTTTCTCCACTTGACAAGCTCGGCAACCACCATGGATTCGTAAAGCTCTCCAGACACCACTTCACGAACACCGGTCAATTGACGGATCAAACCGACATCAAGCCAGTATATTTTGGGCGTTTTGATAACCGCGCTGGTCAAATTGGCATGATAAGGCGGTAAAAACCATGTCTGATACGAAAGGCTCAAATATTCAAGATAGCGCCGAGCCGTATCCATACTGACCGCGCCATCCCGCGCCAGTTCCGAATAGTTTAATAAACAACCGGAACGAAGCGCAGCCAGACGCTGAAACTTTCTAAAGGGCATCAGATCATTCAAACGAGCAAGATCGGCAATGTCCCTTTCAAGATAGGTGTATTCATAATCTTTAAGCCACTGAAAACGTTCAGATTCATTCAATGACAGCAAGGCCGGCATCCCGCCCCACCGCAGAATGTGGTTCTGGGCTTTTCGTCGCAATGCATCTTCATCGGTCAGCAAAACGGATGGTTGATTTCCGAAAATTTCATCTAAATTCATCGGGGAAAACAGGTCATCAACCAGCGGCAGGAATGGCGGAGGTTCTTGATTCTGATTAAAAATCTCGCTCATCATCAGCGGCCAAATTTCAAAAATTGAAATACGACCGGCCAATGATTCCCGAATTTTTTTCAAAAGAAGGATCTGACTGGACCCCAGCAGCACGGAAAACGGAAGCGCCCCATCATCATAGGCAAACTTAATTTTATCAAAGATAACAGGCTCTTTTTGAGCTTCATCCAACACGGCGGGACCGAT